>JANMTB010000152.1:0-6088 GCA_031390045.1 Polaromonas sp. | reverse complement strand
CCGGCGTATTGTATGCCTGATAAGCTCCTGAATTAATAGCGGAATTAAACCCAGAACCAAAGCTGGAGGTTTTCGGGCTGATCCATTTCAAGGCGCTTTCAGGCAGTTCGTCAAAAAACCGGCTCTTCAAGTTGTAGCGGGTTTGGCCATGCAACATGCGGGTTTGCGAATGGCTGAGGTACAGCCGCTTGCGGGCGCGGGTGATGGCGACGTACATCAGGCGGCGCTCTTCCTCGAGGCCGCCTATGTCTGACATGGAGTTTTCGTGCGGAAACAGCCCTTCTTCCATGCCGCCTATGAACACGCAGTCAAATTCCAGCCCTTTGGAGGCGTGTACCGTCATCAACTGGATCGCGTCCTGCCCGGCCTGGGCCTGGTTGTCGCCCGATTCGAGCGCGGCGTGGGTGAGAAAGGCGTTGAGGGGCGACATGGTTTCGCCGGTGGCAAATTCTGCATCTAGCGCTTTGTCTGCCTCGGCTGGAACAGAAAAATCGATGCCTTGACTAGCTGGGCTTTGCGTCAAATTTTTCGCTGAGTCTTTGTCAGCATCCTCTATAGGCATCGCCACCGCGCTGCGTCCAAAGCCTTCAATGGTGACGAAGCTTTCTGCGGCGTTGACCAGTTCTTCCAAGTTTTCAATACGGTCTGCGCCTTCGCGGTCAGCTTTGTAATGTTCGATCAAACCGCTGTGGTCTAGCAGCAGTTCGATGATTTCACGCAGCGTTGCACCTTGCGTTTTCTCTCTCAGCACGTCAATTTTGGCGACAAAAGCGCCGATGTTGATGCCGGCTTTGCCGCCGATCAAGCTCACCGCATCGCACAGCGAGCAACCCGCTGTCTTAGCGGCGTCTTGCAGCTGCTCGATGCTGCGTGCGCCTATGCCGCGTGGTGGGAAATTAACTACGCGTAAGAAACTGGTATCGTCCAGTGGGTTTTCTAACAGCCGCAGGTAGGCCAGTGCATGTTTGATCTCGGCACGTTCAAAGAAGCGCAAACCGCCATACACGCGATACGGCATGGCAGCGTTGAACAGTGCGGTCTCTATCACACGGCTTTGGGCATTGCTACGGTAAAGAACAGCAATTTCCTTTTTATTGACACCGCCCTCTTCACCATCGCCTCTGACCAACTGTTTGATTTCATCGACCAGCCATGCTGCCTCAGCATAGTCGCTGACAGATTCCACCACCCGCACCGGCTCGCCCGGACCTTGGCTTGTGCGCAGGTTTTTGCCCAAGCGCTTGCTGTTATGGCTGATCAGCTCATTCGCTGAATCCAAAATATTACTGCCGCTGCGGTAGTTTTCTTCCAGCTTGATTTGATGCTCAACCTTGAATTCACGCACAAAGTCAACCATGTTACCCACGCGTGCACCGCGGAAGGCGTAAATGCTTTGGTCGTCGTCACCCACCGCCATCACATTGCCAGTAGGTTTGAAGTCTGCGCCTAGCGCGGTGTTCAAGGTGTTGCTGCCACCCGCCAACATCTTGATCCATGCGTATTGCAGGCGGTTGGTGTCTTGGAACTCGTCAATCAAAATATGTCGAAAGCGGCGCTGGTAGTGCTCACGCACAGGGTCGTTATCGCGCAACAGCTCGTAGCTGCGTAGCATCAACTCACCAAAATCGACCACACCTTCGCGTTGGCATTGCTCTTCGTACAGGGCGTAAAGTTCGATTTTTTTTCGGGCATCTGGGTCTTTAGCGTCAACGTCACGAGGACGCTGGCCATCTTCTTTGCAGCCGGCGATGAACCACATCAGTTGCTTGGGTGGGTAGCGCTCATCGTCCACATTGAACTGTTTGCACAGACGCTTGATGGCGCTGAGTTGGTCTTGGGTGTCCAGAATCTGAAAGCTTTGCGGCAAATTAGCCACTTTGTAGTGGGTGCGTAACAATCGATTACAGAGGCCGTGAAAAGTGCCAATCCACATACCGCGCACGTTGACAGGCAGCATCGCGGTGAGCCGCGTCATCATCTCTTTGGCGGCTTTGTTAGTGAAGGTCACCGCCATCACGCCGCCAGGGGTGATTTGGCCGGTTTGCAGCAGCCATGCGATGCGGGTGGTCAACACTCGCGTTTTACCCGAGCCAGCGCCCGCCAAAATGAGGGCGTGGCCATTGGGCAAAGTGACTGCGGCCAACTGTTCAGGATTAAGGTTATTCAGCAAACCGCCCGCGTAGTGGGAGAAGTTTGTAAGATGCAAAGATATTGGAATGACCACTTCAGTGGAAACTGACGACAAGGCTTGATTTTCTGGAAACATAAGCCATTGTAGAAACTCTGCAGAGCGTCTGAACCCTAAACGTTTGTAACTATGAAATATTTTCTACTGCTACTTTTTGCACTGCAAGCCACCCAAATTGCCGCGCAATCTTCCTGCTCCAGCGACCAAACCGTGGCAGTGAAGTCAATTTCAGAGCGTTTTACCAACGCGGATTGCGAGGCTTGTTGGACCAAGCCAGTGCTTACTAGCAAATTGGGCACTACGCTTGATTGGCTAGCGCCTAGTCCAGCGGGCGAAGATGCGCCTTTGTCTGCCGCTGCGAATCAGGATGCTTCACTTAGGCTTGAAAATCTGAAAATCCCTTTACCCAAAACTCAGCAAATCGTCAAAACAACCGTTGCAAGTTCGGGCTACAGCATCCGAGTGGCACATGGTTTGGCTGTAGCGGGCTATATTGGTTCGTCGATAGAACTGAAGCAATTTCCAAAAAATTTTACCTCCTCCAAAAACTTAACTGCAGTATTGCTCTTAACAGAAGCCATCCCTAAAGGCACGGCTGACAGCCCGATTGAACGTAACCTAGTCAGAAATATGCTGGTTGAGAGCTGGCAAGTAGCGCCGATTTCAAGGAAAAAGAACGAAAAGCAAGTGATATTGACCCGTAGACCCCTTAGCATTCCTGCTGGTGTTAATCCTGATAATTTACGTGTGTTTGGTTGGGTGCAAGACGACAAAGGCCAAATCTTGGCAGCTGCGCAGTCGTTATGCATTGAGCTTAAATAATTATGAATTTTTGCAGCTTGGAAATTATTTAAGCAGCTCATTGCTGAAGCTAGTAGAATCAATTACCGGGCCCATGTATTTGTGGCTCGGTTTTTTTCGCCTGTACTTTTTGTGATTTTTTGAAAATTACTTTGATTCATTGATTTGAAGGACGACTACTGTGGAAATATTTGATTACGAGAACGTACTGCTTTTGCCTCGGAAATGCCGTGTAGAAAGCCGCTCTGAGTGCGATGCTGGCATCGAGCTAGGTGGACGCACATTCCGTATTCCGGTCGTCCCCGCGAATATGAAAACAGTCATCAATATGCCGATTTGCATTTGGCTGGCAAAAAATGGCTATTTTTACGTGATGCATCGCTTTGATCTGGATAATATCCAATTCGTCAAAGACATGCGTGCTGCTGGCGTTTTCTCCTCCATTTCTCTGGGTGTGAAGCAAGCAGACTACGAGACCGTTGATCAACTCAAAGCGCAAGACTTAGCACCCGATTACATCACCATAGACATCGCCCACGGCCATGCGGACAGCGTTAAAAATATGATTGGATATTTGAAAGAAAAGCTGCCCAAGTCATTCATCATTGCCGGCAATGTGGGTACGCCTGAAGGCATCATTGACCTAGAAAACTGGGGCGCTGACGCGACCAAAGTGGGTATCGGACCAGGCAAAGTTTGTATCACGCGCTTGAAAACAGGTTTTGGTACAGGCGGCTGGCAACTCAGCGCGCTCAAGTGGTGCGCCCGTGTGGCGACCAAGCCCATCATCGCCGATGGCGGGATTCGCGAGCACGGCGACATCGCCAAGTCGATTCGTTTTGGTGCGACGATGGTGATGATTGGTTCGATGCTGGCTGGCTTGGAAGAAAGCCCCGGCACCACCGTTGAAGTGGATGGCAAACTCTACAAAGAATATTACGGTAGCGCGTCAGATTTCAACAAAGGCGAATACAAGCACGTCGAAGGTAAACGCATCTTAGAACCCATTAAAGGCACGTTGAAAGACACCTTGATTGAGATGGAGCAAGATGTGCAAAGCTCGATCAGCTATTCAGGTGGCAAAAAATTACTCGATATTCGCAAGGTCAACTATGTATTGCTGGGCGGTGACAACGCGGGCGAGCATTTGTTGATGTAAGCCCTACAAGAAATTGCTGCTACATCTGCAGCTTCAATGGTGCAAGAGTTCTACGGCAAGCTGATGCAGCCTGTGCCTAGGCTGGCACAGCGTTTCAAGGATGCTGAAATGGTTCAAACCCAGCAGTTGCTCGCACCCCGGCACCGTCGTTTTACCCCAAGCATCTTGAATCAATTGCGCATGGCGTAAAAATTCAATCGACTCATCTGCACCGACCACACTGTAAAGCTTGCCCCAAGTGGGTGCTGGCATCCACGCTGGGCTGATGCGATTAACTTCCTCAGGTGTGAGATGCAACGAATCTTGCAAATACGGGCTGTGCATGGGTGTTTCCAGCTCAAACAAACCAGAAATCGACAGCGCATTTTTCACGACATCCATTGGTAAATTTTTGTCATAACTTGGCCACAAGCAACTCATCATCATGGCTGTCAAATGGCCACCAGCCGAGTGACCAGCTACGGTGATGCGCCTATGGTCGCCACCATATTTTTCAATGTTTTTGTACACCCAAGACACGGCTTTGACGAGTTGTAAAACGATGTCTGACACCGTGACAGCAGGGCACAGACTGTAGTTGGGAACCACAACACAACTGCCTTGCCGTGTAAAAGCCGGGGCGATAAATGACTGGTCTGATTTGTCAAGTGAGCGCCAATATCCACCATGGATGAAAATCAGCACAGGTGCATGTGCAGTTGTGCAAGGAAAAATATCCAAGTTTTCGTTTGCACCCTCTCCATATTTCACATCAACCTGACAAATAGCCGATTGCCGAACGGCCGCAGAGTCTTGTGTCCATCGCTGCAAAGTCTCCATGCAGTCTGGTACCAGCAAGCGGTTGTTGTAAAGTTTGTCCAGCGCTGCAGCATCCCATGTTGTCATACGCATTCCTTTAATTTTTTCAAACCATCAACCCGATAAGCGCGATGTTTTTGGCACATGCGCCATTAAAAATTCCATCTGATCTGCCAAGATGCGCCTATTTCGCAGAATAAAATCTTCCCACAAGCTCGGCACATAGGGCGCGTACAGCAAAGGCATATTGGCTTGCTCAGGGGTACGGCTACTTTTGCGATGGTTACAGCCACGACATGCGGTAACGACATTCATCCAAGTGTCAATACCGTTTTGAGCGAAGGGAATGATATGTTCACGCGTCAATTCTTGCTCGTAAAAGCGACTGCCGCAATAGGCGCAAACATTGCGGTCGCGTATGAAGAGCTTGCCGTTGGTTAAGCCAGGCTTAGACAAAAACGGGTTGTTTTTTGGCACACCACGCGTACCGATGATGCTGTTCACAGTGATGATGGATTGCTCACCCGTAATGGCGTTGTGCCCGCCATGGTACACCGCCACTTGGCCGCCGGACTCCCACCTAACGTCTTTGCAGGCATAGTGAATCACCGCTTCTTCCAGCGAAATCCAAGACTGGGGCAGCCCTTGAGCCGACAATTTCAAAACTTTCAAAATTACCTCCGAACATCTGCTTATAGCAAGAAATCAGAAACCAAGATCGAACTAGTATCAAACTAAACATGGAAACATCAGTAACTATTATGAACTATCTCTGTGAAACCGTTTCAATGCATCGTTTTTAAAGGGCTTGTGAACACCCCTCAAATCACGTCACAATAGCATCCATGAGATTTCTACACACCATGCTTCGCGTTGGCAACCTTCAGCGCTCTATCGACTTTTATACCCACGTGCTGGGTATGAAATTGCTACGAACTTCTGAAAACACCGAGTACAAATACAGCTTGGCTTTTTTAGGCTACGGCAGCAACCCTGAACATGCCGAAATCGAACTGACTTATAACCACGGCGTCGAAAGCTATGAGTTAGGCACCGCTTATGGTCATGTCGCCTTGGGTGTGCCTGATGTTGCGGCGACTTGTGATGCCATGCGTGCACAGGCTTCAAAATACGGCGGTGCG
>JANMTB010000104.1:0-20769 GCA_031390045.1 Polaromonas sp. | reverse complement strand
TGAGCGCGAAGGCGTGACCAAACCTGTTTGCGTGGCACAGTCGATTGGGCGTAGTTACCCATAAATTGTTTATACTGCTAATGCAGCTTAGGTAACTTAAGTATGGGTTTGCCCAAACCCGTTTTGCCGCCAAGCCTCATAAACGGTAACGGCGACTGCGTTTGACAAATTCAAACTGCGTTGAGTAGGCAGCATGGGTAACTTGATGCGCTGTTCAGGCAAAAAAGACTCGCGCAACGCAGGCGATAAACCCTGTGTTTCAGAGCCAAAGACCAAATAATCTCCTGCGATAAATTGCGCTGCATGCACCAAGTGCGTGCCTTTGGTTGTCAATGCAAACATTCGGTCAGGAACTGGCTGCTGAGTCTCTAAAAAAGCTTCCCAGTTGGCGTGTCGTTTTAATTCAGCATACTCGTGGTAATCCAGTCCAGCGCGTCGCATGTGTTTGTCATCCATGGAAAAGCCCAATGGCTCGATCAAATGCAAACGACAGCCCGTATTGGCAGCTAAACGAATGATGTTGCCCGTGTTGGGCGGAATTTCGGGTTGAACCAAGACGATGTTAAACATGAGCTTATTGTCAACTCAAAAGCTGCTTTCTCTGCCTTAATCTTCTTTATTCTTCTTCAGTCCGTGCAAAAACTACCGCAGTGATGTGTACGGCGCCTGCTAAGCGCAGCGCTGTCGCTGCTGCAAATAGGGTGGAGCCACTGGTCATCACATCATCAACTAAGACGACGCGTTTACCTTGCAATTCCTGCGCTCGCAGCGGTTCAACTGCAAATGCTGCTCTCACATTTTTCAAACGTTCTTGCTTGTTTAAAGTACTTTGCGTTAATGTGTCTTTGATGCGTAGAAAAATTTGTGCATCCGTTTTTTTCTGGCTCAGATGCTTGCATAGCTCCAAGGCTTGGTTATAGCCACGGTGCTGAAGCCTGGCGGTGGACAACGGCACAGGGATCAACACATCTGCTTTGTCGATAGCGGGTTCGATGTAAGGAGAGCTTTCCATCAACAACGCAAAGCAGCTTGCCCAAGCCGGATTGTTGCCAAATTTGTAGCTGGCAATGCAATCATTCCATGGAAAAATGTACGACACCGCTGTCAAGCATTCATCAATCGGTGGTGGGTTGACAATGCATGCGCCGCAGCGTTTGATGTCGTCTGGAATGCCTGCCTTCAATGAGAGTGCGCACCCAGTGCAGCGACGCACGGGCTGAGCGAAGCGCGTCACACATGGCTCGCAAACCATGCCATTGCTAGGCCAGGTCTTGCAAACGGCGCACTGGCTGGGAATACGGCTCAAAAGCCGTTCTGACAAAGACTTACGCCCATAGGTGAAAAGTTTGCTAAACATGCTGCAAATATACTCGCAGCTTAAAATCAAAGCCTAAGTGCTGAATATTGACAATATGCCCAACGAACGACCACCCACAATCTCACCCCATGCCGCCGCGCATTGGCAGCGCATTGCACCTGCTGCTACACCTTGGCTGCATGAGGAGGTGGCTAGTCGCATGGTTGAGCGATTGCAGTGGATAAACCTGCAACCAAAAGCTTGGACGCACTGGGGAGCTGTTCGTGGCGGACAGCGTTCGCATATTGCTTTGCTTGAAAAATACCCTTCTGCAGAGTGTTTTTTGCCGCTAGCCGGCGAATTAATTGCCGATGTAGCTATTAAAAATATAGTAAATAGTACAACTAAAGATAGCAAATGGACATTATCCAACTTGTTTAAAGGCAGAGCCAAGATCAGCTACGCTTCACCAACTGACGGCACAGTAGACATGCTTTGGGCGAATATGCATTTGCACAACGCCCTGGATCCACAAGCGTTGATTGCACAATGGCACAAAGCCTTGGCAACTGACGGATTTTTGATGTTTTCGTGCCTAGGGCCAGACACTTTGCGCGAGCTGCGCGACATGTACCAACTACTCGGTTGGCCAACACCTAGCCACCAATTCACCGATATGCATGACTGGGGCGACATGCTCATCCAAGCTGGCTTTGCCGAGCCGGTGATGGACATGGAGCGGATTGTGTTGACCTACGAAACCCCGCAAAAGCTACTCGAAGATTTGCGCGAATTAGGCAGAAACTTGCATCCAGACCGCTTTCCCGTTTTGCGTGGCAAAGCTTGGAAAGCGAAGTTAGAAGCCGCTTTGGTTGAGCATTTGGCAGATCCTGCTGAGGGTGATAGATTGAAACTGACTTTTGAAGTAATCTACGGCCATGCCATGAAGCCTAAACCTCGCGTCAAGCTAAGTGAGCATAGTGCAGTGTCGTTACAGGATATGCGGGCGATGTTGCAGGGTAGTCGAGGGCGTTAGCAATCTAAGATAATTTTTTGACAATGCAGAAACTATGAAAACACGCCATCACACAAAACCTCGCGATCAAGCCGTATCAGTGGCGAATAGTTGTAGCTTCAATTTTGTCGATGGTGCTTTTGTTGAAATCACGGGGGCTGTAGAAGAAGTCTATCTTGTACAGTTTATAGACACCCGTACCAACGAAATTGTGCATCAAGCAGAGATTAAAAATAACCATTGGGTCAGGACAGCACGCCAATACTTTACACCTTGGCAGATTAAGGTGTTCAGACTCAAGGACCATCTTCTGCTGTTCACCCACCAGTATGGTTGTCGGCAAAAACGGGTGTACATTGCCTTTGAGTCCAAAGCATTGGGCGATACCTTAGCTTGGTTTCAGTTGTTGGAAGACTTTCAACGCAAACATGGCTGTCAGTTAGTTTGTTCAACCTTCATGAATTGGTTGTTCCGAGAACAATATCCCGACATTCAATTTGTAGAACCCAGTGAAACTGTACACAATTTATACGCCATGTATCGTTTGGGCTGGTTTTATCTTCCCACTGGCGAGATTAATTTCAATAAAAATGTTAGCAATTTTCGGCTGCAAACGCTGGGTGCCTCAGCTGCCGATATTTTGGGGCTTGCCTACACACGTGTTCGACCTAGGATAAAAGCAACTGATCTCGGCAAGCCCATGGTGGATGATTACGTTTGCATCGCTGTACATGCCACCGCGCAGGCGAAATATTGGAATAACCCGACCGGATGGACTGAAGTGGTCGCGTATTTACGGCAACAGGGCTACCAAGTGGTATTGCTTTCTAGGGAAGGGCTGCTCTATATGGGGAACCAAGTACCTGCTGGCGTCATGTTACTGCCGCCTGGTGATATCAGCGTCATCATCAATTATCTGCGCCACGCCAAATTGTTTATCGGCATTGGTAGTGGCTTAAGCTGGCTATCTTGGGCCATGGGTTGTAAAACCTGCGTCATCAGCGGATTTTCTTACCCCTACACGGAGGTTGACGACATGATCAGAATTGCCGCGAACCCTGACGGTTGCAGCGGCTGCTTTAATCGCCACCCTATGGATGCAGGCGATTGGCAATGGTGTCCAGACCATAAAAACACGCCACGTATGTTTGAATGCACGCGTAACATTAGCGCGCAGCAAGTTAACGCTGTGCTGTTAGAGCATTTGTAAAAAATCTTCTTGTATAAACAAAAATACGCCCATAGTCGGCGTATTTATTGGCAAGTTTGCTATATTTTATATAGCTAAATAAACTGTGTTAGTGCGATAAAACTGTCCTAGATGTTTTTGGGCATCTTAGGACTTGCTACGCTACATGTTTCTATCACTCGAGCCGCTGCTACCGCTGCTACCCGAACTGCCACTTGATCCACTCGTGCCAGAAGAGCCGCTTGTTCCGCTGGTACCGTTATCGTCATCGTCATCTTCATCTTCATCGTCACAGTCAGTACCTCTCGTACCAGATGTGCCACTTGTACCAGATGTACCACTAGTGCCTGCAGTACCACTAGTACCACTAGTACCACTGGTACCACTTGAGCAGGCAGTCCCACTAGTCCCAGCAGTACCACTGCTGCCAGCTGTATCGTTTGCCGCTTGGTCGGCAGCCGTCGTACTATCGCTGCCGCCTCCACACGCAACCACTAACAATACTGATGAAGCGGCAATCGATAAGGTTGCTGCTTGCTTGATTAAAGAAGACTTGATTTTTAACATAGCAATTACTCCTAATGAATACTTATAAGACAGGTTAAAAATTAAACCTATGGCGAATAATACAACGAAGTTTCTTTGCGTCTCTCAAAAGAAATTGGAGAAATGTTAATAAAATGTTAATAAAATGTTAGATATGTAAAGAAAAAAAAGCCTGTAAGTCTTTCAACATACAGGCTTTTTTGTCTTAACGCCTGATCCAGGACGGTTTAAGTTATAAATTACTTAGCGCGCACGGTGCGAGTTTTCGCCATATCGCGCGGCACAAACACTTTACCGCCATTGCCTGGTTTAGCAGCTGGCTTAGCAAACGTTGGCTTGGCGAAGCCAGGCTTAGCGAATGCTGGTTTACGGTCAGCAAAGTCACCGCGAGGAGCGAAATCATTGCGTTCACCACGAGGCGCGAAGTCTTTACGTGGTGCGAAGTCGCCGCGTGGTGCGAAATCACCACGCTCACCACGTGGGGCAAACTCTTTGCGAGGTGCAAAATCGCCGCGAGGCGCTGAGTCACCGCGAGGAGCAAATTCTTTACGAGGGGCGAAGTCACCACGCGGCGCGAAATCGCCACGAGGAGCTGAATCACCACGTGGAGCTGAATCACCACGTGGAGGGAAGCCACCACCACTGTTACGGTCGTTGAAACCACCTTTGCGAACATAGCTGTCTGGAGCACGAGCGTTGTCAGAGGGGCGACCTGCGAAACGATCACCGAAACGGTCGCCTTGTGGAGCACCGAAACCACCACCTTGAGGGGCACGGTCAGCAAAACCACCACGGTCTCCACCACCGAAACCGCCTTGGCGTGGTGCAAACTTGCGGTCACGGCCAGCGCCGCCGCCATGTCCACGGTCACCACCAAAACCACCACGGTCTGGACCGCCGAAGTTGCCAGGGCGTGATTCAGGGAAGCGTTGTTTTGGCTCTAAACCAGGAATTACTTCTGCTTTGAAAGGGGTACGTGTGAACTGCTCAATGTCCATGATGCGGCGACGGTCGCGGATTTCAGCAAAGCTGACAGCGATACCGTCACGGCCCGCACGACCGGTACGACCAATGCGATGGGTGTAATCTTCGGCTTTCATCGGCAGGCCAAAGTTGAACACGTGGCTGATAGATGGCACGTCAATACCGCGTGCTGCCACGTCGGTTGCGACTAAGATTTGAACTTGGCCTTCGCGCAGGGCTTGCAAACGGCGGTTACGGATACCTTGGTTCAAAGCGCCGTGCAAAGCAACCGCGCTGAAACCTTCTTGTTGTAGGTCATTCGCTAAACCATCACACTCAATTTGGGTGCTGGCAAACACGATGGCTTGCTTGATGTTGGTGTCGCGCAACCAGTGGTCGAGCAACTTGCGCTTGTGCTGAGAATTGTCAGCCCAGAATAGGGATTGCTTGATGTTTTGGTGTTTGTCTTGTGGGCTATCGATAGTGATTCGCTGTGGCTCACGCATCACACGGCCAGCGAGTTGCTGAATGCGTGGTGCAAAAGTCGCGCTGAACATCATGGTTTGTTGGCGATCGCTGGTCAACTGATTGACTTCTGCGAGGTCGTCTGAGAAGCCCAAATCGAGCATACGGTCGGCTTCGTCAACCACCAAAAACTTGACTTTGTCGAGTTTCAACTGGTGTGAGCGCTGCAAGTCAAGCAAACGACCTGGTGTTGCCACCACCAAGTTGGCGTTTTGCAATTTAGCCAATTGCAACTGGTAAGGCATACCGCCCACCACGTTGGCAATACGCAAACCTTTGCAGTAGCGCACCAAATCAATCGCGTCGTTTGCAACTTGTTGTGCTAATTCGCGGGTAGGGCAAAGTATCAAAGCGCCTGGAGTCGCTGGTGTGAAATTGCGGAAATTGGTTGGGTCTTTACGTTTAGCGCGTTTTGGAGGCGCTTCGCCACGGGCTTCAGCTTCGGCGCAAGCCGCTTCAAACTCAGCGCGTTCGGCAGCGGCCTCTTGTTCTTGTTGCTTCAGTAAAGTGTGAATCACAGGCAACAAAAAGGCGGCAGTTTTACCTGAACCTGTTTGGCTAGAAACCATCAAGTCAACAAATTTCTTCGGCGTGCCATCAACAGCATCCGCAGGCAAAGCCAATGGAATTGTTTTTTGTTGAACGATGGTGGGTTGTGTGAAACCCATTTCCTTCACAGCTTGAATGAGCTCATCAGCCAAGCCAAGTGCGATAAAGCCATTTGGCAATTTGGCAGCTTCTTCAGCGGCCAATGCTTTGGCTACAGCTGCTTCATCTACTATGTTTTCAATATCAGTAGAGGCAGTAAATTCGCCGGCTGCAGCTGAATTTACTGTTAATTCGTTGTCGGTTTGGGATTCAAAAGCGTTAGTTGTCGAGTCAATCATAGAGTCAGTCATACATAGCCGCTACCAGTTTCGGTGCGGTTCCATTCGATGGTTAAAAAACATCAACCATCAAACGAAGTACAACGCCTATTTACTCGATTTTCTCTGCAGCCCACATCTAAAGATGTGTGATTGCAGTCGGTAGCGACGCGGTTGGCTTTTAATTTTTTGTCTGAGGATAGATTCGAAAATCTATCAGGTCAGATCAAATAAGCCCAAAGTGTGATGCAAGATGTACGATGCCGGAAATGTGATGCTAATTCATCACTGTTTCTGTACAGCCTGCAATTATAGCGTGACTACGGGTTTTTACCTAATTAAATTTTTGGAGAAGCGGTTGTTTGTGATTAATGTCACAGGCTATCAAGCTGCGTCTGCCTTACATATTTTAATATGCTATAAATAAAATAGCAGATTAGACAATAAATACGCTGTCTAGAGAGATATTTATTTTAAAATAGGCTTATTTTAAGAAATGTTCCCGATAATACACCAATTCATCAATCGACTCATGCACATCCGCCAGCGCGGTGTGTTTTTGGTGCTTTTTGAAGGCTTTGTAGACATCGGGTTTCCAGCGTTTGGCGAGTTCTTTAAAAGTGCTGACGTCGATGTTGCGGTAGTGGAAGAAAGCGTCCAATTTCGGCATGTATTTGACCAAAAACCTGCGATCTTGGCTGATGGTGTTGCCGCACAGGGGGGAAGTGGCTTTGGGGACATATTTCTTCAAAAACGCCAAAATTTCCGTTTCGGCGTCTGCTTCTGAGATGGTGGAAACTTTCACCTTATCAATCAAGCCGCTTTTGCCGTGCGTGCCTTTGTTCCACTTGTCCATCTTGTCAAGCAAAGCGTCAGATTGATGGATAACTATGACAGGGCCTCCGATACGAGGCTCAAGGTTGGGGCCTGTGACGACGACGGCAATTTCGATCAAACGCTCCGTTTCTGGGTCTAAGCCGGTCATTTCGCAGTCTAACCAGATCAAGTTTTGGTCGTTTTTAGCGAGTAAAACAGATTCTGCTGTGGTTTCTTTGTTGATTTTGACGGTATTGGACTTATTTGGCATAGATATGATTGTCGTGCATTTCCTGACATAACAAGCCAATTCATCAGTAAACTACTACTCTATGACAAACGCATCCACATCTATTATTTTTACACTGGTGTTCGCAGCACTGTTAGTCGCTGGCTTGGTGGTCAAATATTTGCTAGCGTCGCGCCAAATCCGCTACGTAGCGCAACACCGCAACGCCGTGCCTGCAGCTTTCGCGCAAAACATCACTTTGTCGGCGCATCAAAAAGCGGCTGATTACACCTTGGCTAAATCACGCTTTGGCTTGCTGGAGTTGGCTTTTGCAACGGCCGCGCTCGTAGCTTGGACGCTTTTGGGCGGACTTGATTTGCTTAACACGTGGCTACTCGGCGTCGTAGGTAATTCTTACGCTGGTTTGGCGCAGCAAATCGCTTTGTTCGTCAGCTTTGCAGTCATTGGCGGCATCATCGAGCTGCCGTTCACGCTGTACAAAACCTTTGTGATTGAAGAGCGTTTCGGTTTCAACAAGATGACGTTTAAGCTGTGGTTGCTGGACGGTATCAAATCAAGCTTGATTGGTGTGGTGATTGGTCTGCCCATTGCTGCGCTGATTTTGTGGCTCATGGGCTCGGCGGGTAACCTGTGGTGGCTGTGGACATGGTGCGTTTGGATGGGGTTAAACCTGCTGCTGTTGGTGCTGTACCCGACGGTGATTGCCCCCATGTTCAACAAATTCAAGCCCTTGGAAGACGAAGCGCTGAAAACCCGTGTTACTGCGCTGATGCAGCGATGCGGCTTTGCTGCCAAAGGTTTGTTTGTGATGGACGGTAGCAAGCGCAGCGGCCACGCCAACGCTTATTTCACGGGTTTTGGCGCTTCCAAGCGCGTAGTTTTTTATGACACTTTACTGGCAAAACTCTCGCCAGCGGAAGTAGACGCTGTGTTGGCACACGAGTTGGGGCATTTCAAACACAAGCATGTCATCAAACGTATTTTTGCGATGTTTGCCATGAGTTTGCTTGGTTTTGCATTGCTTGGCTGGCTCTCCACACAAGTGTGGTTTTACACAGGGCTGGGCGTTATGCCAAATTCCGTGGTCAACGGGGGTGTGCCAAACAATGCCTTGGCTTTGCTGCTGTTGATGCTGGCCATGCCAGCGTTCACGTTTTTCATCTCGCCACTGTTTGCACAGTTGTCTCGTAAGCACGAGTTTGAGGCGGATGCTTATGCCATCAAGCAAACAGCGGGCAATGACTTGGCCAGCGCCTTGCTGAAACTGTATGAAGACAATGCATCAACATTGACGCCAGACCCACTTTTCGTAAAGTTTTATTACTCCCACCCACCAGCATCTGAACGCTTGGCTCGCATGGGTTTTGCCGCAAGCTCAATTACTTCTCAGGGAGCGCTTGCGTGACGAGCATGTTGCATATAAAAAAGCATGTAGCCGGCGTAAGAATTGCCTTAACTGCTACACAAATAATAGCAAAATTAGCGCATCTTAATGCATGGAAATTGTCTGGCGGCGATGCGAATAATAATGGTAATGAGCAGGCTGTAGTGATTGAAAAAACCTTCACTTTTGCTAACTATTTTGAAACGATAGCCTTTGTGAATGTTGTAGCTTTCGTGGCTCATTCGCAAGACCATCACCCTGATTTGACTGTGCATTACAACCGCTGCGTGGTGCGTTTCAATACGCATGATGTGAAAGGTATTTCGCAGACGGATTTTGATTGCGCAACGCAGATTGATGTGCTGTTGCATGCCAAGGAAGCTGTTTGAAGTCTAAAACTGAGCCGTCCGCGGACTTGCAAAATGGGTTGAAAAACGGACTTGTGGTGGCCGGTTTTGGTCGTCATGTGATGGTGGAAACGGATGCGGGTGAACGCGTCATTTGCCACCCACGCGGTAAGAAAAACACTGCGGTTGTGGGCGATCGCATCAAGTGGCTGACTACGCAGGACGAGGGCACAATTGAGAAGTTAGTGCCTAGAAAAAACCTGTTTTATCGTCAAGATGAAATCCGTACCAAGTCGTTTGCAGCCAATTTGGACCAAATTTTGATCCTTATAGCCGCCGAGCCTGAGTTTTCAGAAAGCCAGCTCTCGCGGGCTTTGATAGCGGCAGAGGCGGAGCACATCACCCCCATCATTGCGCTGAACAAAAGCGATTTGAAAGTGCCGTTTGCCAAAGCATGGGAACGCTTGCAGCCCTATCAAGAGATGGGCTATCAAGTCGTTTCGTTGAGCTTAAAACCTAAAAATGGCAACCGTGGTAGTGATGATTCTGACTTCGATATTGAGCAAATAGCGCAGCAAACCGAGTTGTTAATGTCACTTTTGCAGGATAAAACCACGCTGGTTTTAGGTCCTTCAGGAGCGGGTAAAAGCACACTGATTAACGCCGTTGTGCCCAACGTCTCGGTATTTACGCAAGAGATATCGCAAGCACTCAACTCGGGTAAACACACGACAACCAGCACGACGTGGTATTGGGTGGATGAGGCGAAAACCACATCGATTATTGATTCACCAGGCTTTCAAGAGTTTGGTTTGAACCACATTGAAGCCAGCCACTTGGCCAGCTACATGCCTGACTTCAAAATACATGTACCAAACTGCAAGTTTTACAACTGCAGTCATTTACATGAACCGGGTTGTGGCGTTTTAGAATCAATAAAAAATGACTCTAGCCAGCGTAAAATAAGCTTAGAACGCTATAGAATATATAGCAGTTTATTTGCTGAATTGTCCGAAACGCGCTACTAAAATCGCGTTTGGTTAGCCCAGAAGGTTAGCCCAACAAGTTAGACAAAGTCAGCAGCGCAAGAAGCAGCATCCACAGCACCACATAACGCCAAACCAAGCCGACCACACTGCGCAGATGCGCTGGCTCGGCTTCACGGCCTGGTGTGCTGACGGTGGCTTCAGGCGCTGATGACGTGTCATTGGCCTGCTGATCAAACGTCGAATTTGCAACCTCAGTTTGTGCGGCCGGTTTGAGTAATTCACCACCTAGGCGTACATGCATCGCGCCAGATGTGGCAGCCAAAATCACGCCGTCGTTTGAGTTGTCCAGCGTGGGCAATTGCGATGCGTAGTTGCGCCAGCAATCAATGGCATCCTCAAAATTGCCCACCACGGCAAATCCCATGGCGGTAAAGCGGGCAGGAAGCCAATCAACCAAGTACCATGCCTGCGCAGTGCTGGCGCGTAAGTGGTCGCTAACTATGGCAGTGTCTTCATGGATGCTATCGGTGGCGGAATAGCTGGTTGAAGCGGTTGGTTTTGGTTGAAAACGCGGTTTCCAAAAGCGTACCGTGAATTCTGCCATACGGTAAAAAACAGCACCAAATGGGCCTAAACCCAGAGCCGCCATGATGACGTACCAAGTGAGCACGCCAAACACGTGGCGATGAGCGGCCAAAACCGAATATTCAATGACGTGGCGCACAATCTCGCTGCGCGGAATGTTGCTAGCGTCCACGTTTTGCCAATCCGCCAAGAGTTGGCGAGCTAAATCTTCGTCACCAGCGTCTAAGGCATCGCGTATGTCGGTGAAGTGGTAGCTAAATTGCCTGAATCCAAGCGTTACGTAAAGTACCGCCACATTCCATACCACGGCTGCTGGCCAGCCGATGGCATAGACCAAGAACCAATGTATGCCAAGCACCGCCAAGGCGGGCAGAGCGGCAGTGATCAGCCAAACCACCCAGCTATGGTCAGATTTGCCAGCGTCAAAATTGCGGCTAACCGCATTTGCCCAGTGGCGCAGGCCAAGGTGAATGGGGTTGTTGCGGGTGAGGGGTTTGACTTGCTCAATCAAGAGCGCGCAAAAAATAGCAAAAAAGCTCATGCTAGCATCATAAGGGAAGCAAGCGCACTAAGCAGCTTTGCCTGTAAAACGGCCGTAATTTGTTGTGTTAAGCGTGTAAAAATCGATAAAAATTACGCAACATGCCCGCCGTTGCACCCCAAATGAAATGCTCTTTGCCGTTCGGCGCTGTAGCGTCAGGGTAGGGCATGGAAAACCATTTGCGACGCGCGCCTTGCCACTCAAAAACATGCTCATGGTGGTTGGCAGGGTTCATCAAAAACGATAGCGGCACTTCAAACACGTGCGCCACTTCGTTGGTGTTGATAGTGAGTTTAAAGTCAGGCGCAATCAGCGCTACTACTGGGGTAATCACAAATTGTGTACCCGTCAAATAAGTTGGCATGCTGCCAATCACTTCGATGTGTGACGCTTCGATACCCACTTCTTCATGCGTCTCACGCAGCGCTGTAGCTACGGCATCAGCATCATCGGCATCAGCTTTTCCACCAGGAAAAGCAATTTGCCCACCGTGGGTGGACATGTGCATGGTGCGCTGGGTTAATAGGACATGCAACTCGTCCCGCATAACCAAAGGCAGCAGAACGGAGGCATTGGATAAGGTGCGTTGGCTGAAACTACTTTCGCGGAGTATTTCGGGTGACCATATGGGCTGATTTGTAAATCGTGTGCGCAAGGCTTGTGGCGACATCGCGAGGCTTGGCACAGCAGGCATGTGCGCGCCCGTGCTGGTGACGGGTACTTTGCGCGGGTCAAAAATCGGTGGTGCGATGTAGTCGGGAGCAGACATGATCAAGTCAATACTAAAAATTCTAAACAGACTAAAAATGACATAGGAAAGACATAAAAAAACCGCTAAAAGTAACTCTAAGAGCGACCTATAGCGGTTGTTTTTCAGAGCCAGTATCACTGACTCACTGATCTTGACTTTACGCTGCAGTAGCTGCTGCTGGAGTCTTGATCTTTTTAGGCGCTAATTTTTCTTTGATACGTGCAGACTTGCCGCTACGATCACGCAAATAGTACAACTTAGCGCGGCGAACATCACCACGGCGCTTGACTTCAATCGCCGCGATCAACGGGCTGTAAGTTTGGAATGTACGCTCAACGCCTTCACCGCTGGAGATTTTGCGAACGGTAAAGCCGCTGTTTAAACCACGGTTACGCTTGGCGATGACCACGCCTTCAAAAGCCTGCAAACGCTTGCGAGTTCCCTCGACCACGTTAACGCTCACAATGATGGTGTCACCAGGTGCAAACTCAG
The DNA here is from genome assembly GCA_031390045.1 of Polaromonas sp. Lineage (GTDB taxonomy): Bacteria > Pseudomonadota > Gammaproteobacteria > Burkholderiales > Burkholderiaceae_C > Aalborgiella. The sequence goes on along the minus strand of JANMTB010000104.1, from coordinate 8,213 downwards.
GGAGTTTTTTATTCAAACGAGCAATTTCTTCTTGCTCTAGGGTTTCGATTAAGTTCATAGTTTCCTCTTATGATCATGGCAGCACCAACGTCGGGATTGACATATGCTCAATATTTTTGCAAAGAAACCTGCAAAAAGAGCGGTCGGCCAGAGGATCGAAAAGCCTTTGATTATAACAGTTAAACGAAATAAGTTTAAATGGGTTTTTTCAACAAATCGGGGCGTAACTGGCTGGTGAGCTTGAGCCGCTGCTCCTGTCGCCATCGTTCAATATTGACGTGATGGCCGGATAAAAGTACATCTGGTATAGGTTTTTGGACGCCGTTATCTTCCCAAATTTCGGGGCGAGTGTAATGCGGACAATCGAGCAAACCATCCAAAGCGGGGTTGAAGCTGTCTAAATGGTGGCTATCTTGATCACTCAATACGCCGGGTTGCAGGCGGGCGACAGCATCTAGCAGCGCCATGGCGGCGATTTCTCCGCCTGAGAGGACGAAATCACCTAGGCTGATTTGAATATCGACATAGGCGTCGATAAACCGCTGGTCAATGCCTTCGTAACGGCCACAAACCAGCACTGCACCGTCGCTTTTCGACCATGTTTCTACGCTGGAGTGATCCAGTTTTTCGCCAATGGGGGAGAAAAGCACGACTGGCGCAGGCTTAGTTTGAAGCCGTTCTTTTTGAATCGCTTCAAGGCACAAACGCAGCGGTTCAGCCATCATCACCATGCCTGGGCCGCCACCGAAAGGGCGGTCGTCTATGCGGCGATAGGTGCCTTGGGCGAAGTCGCGGGGGTTCCACAGGCGTACATCGACCAATCTGATGCCATCTTTGGCCTCAAAAGCGCGGCGGTTGATGCCGACGGTTAAAAACGGGGCGAAAAGTTCGGGGAAGAGGGTGATGACATCGAAGCGCATGGCTTTTGTCTCCCAATCAGTAATCTGGCTGCCAGTCGACCGTGATGCGTTTTTCGGATAAATTCACGTCATCAACGTAATGCGAAACGAAGGGAATCATCCGCTCTTGGGTTTTCTGTAAACCTTCAACTGTTTCGTCGTACTCAATGACAAGAACCGTTTGCGGACCAGTCGAGAGCAAATCTTTAACCACGCCAAGCGCAATACCTTCGCGATTGACGACGTTCAAGCCCATCAGATCAACCCAGTAGTACGAGTCAAGTTCAGGCGTAGGAAAGCTGGAGCGGGGAATGAAGATACGTGAGCCTTTGAGCGCTTGGGCGATGTCGCGGTCTTCCATCTCGTGGGCAACGGCGACGATGGTGTCGGAATGCACTTTGGCTTCGCGAATGCGCATCAGCTGCGTACCGGCAAAGGCGGGCTTGCCGCGTTCCGTGGGTTGCAAATACCAGCGTTTGGAAGAAAAAAGCGCCTCAGGGTCGGCGCTATGAGGTAAAACTTTGAACCAGCCTTTAAGCCCCCAAGCATCGGCTATTCGCCCAACTTGGATGGCATCTGCTGGTAAATCTACCGGTTCAAGGCCTTGCAACATACGACATTTGCGTGATAAGCCCTGAACCTAACCAACATTTAATCAACAACTAAGTTGTTGATTAAACAGCCGCGATGGCTGCTTTTTTAGCGTGCTGAGCAAACAAACGCTCAACGGTTGGAGACGCTTGTGCGCCAACGCTTTTCCAGTAAGTCACGCGGTCTTGAGCTACGCGGATGCTTTCTTCGCCACCAGTAGCGCTAGGGTTGTAAAAACCAACGCGCTCGATGAAGCGGCCATCACGACGGGTGCGTTTGTCAGCGACAACGATGTTGAAAAAAGGACGCGCTTTAGCGCCGCCGCGAGAAAGTCGAATGACGACCATAATAGTTCCTTCAGAAGAGCTGCAAAATTTGGAGCATAAGGGGATAAATAAATACCCTTTATTCCCTGATAAATCTTGAAACCCATTAATTTCATGTAATCTCAGCGTTGAGACACGTTACATAACCACCCGGCTAGAAACACGCTGAAAAGCCTTTGATTATAGCTTTTTACGGTGCTTGACGGGTACTTTCGTCATCTTACTTGCCTGCTTCGCTCATTATTTTTCACTATTTGCCCATTTATGTTGATTATTCGCCCCAGCACCGACGCCGATTTACTCGCTATTACCGCCATTTACAGCCACCATGTGTGCACAGGGACTGGCACTTTTGAGGTTGATCCGCCTAGCGCTGACGAAATGCGCGGTCGTCGCGCCGACGTTTTGTCCAAAGGTTTGCCGTGGTTGGTAGCTCTGCAGAATAACCAAGTCGTCGGCTATGCGTACTGCAACTGGTTCAAACCACGACCAGCCTACCGATTTTCTGCCGAAGATTCGATTTATTTGAGTCCAGAAGCGGCAGGCAAAGGAATTGGACGCACGCTTTTAGCGGAATTGATAGCCCAAGCGCAGCGCGCAGGGGTGCGAAAATTGATCGCTGTCATTGGCGATTCCGCCAATGCGGGATCTATCGCCGTGCATAAATCTGCAGGTTTTCAACCCGTTGGTGTGCTGAAATCTTGCGGCTGGAAGTTTGACAAATGGTTAGATGTGGTGATGATGGACAAAGCCCTGGGCGAGGCAGATTCAACCCCGCCAATAGCAGCGTAACAATCTATGAAAAACAAAACAATAGCAGCTTGGCTTGCATTCGTTGGTGGTCCCTTCGGGTTGCATCGCTTTTACCTCTACGGTTGGGGTGATTTATTGGGGTGGTTGCTACCCATTCCTACGCTTTTGGGTATACATGGCTTATACCGTTTGAAGGCGTTTGGTGTGGATGACATAGGCAGTTGGGTGTTACTGCCAGTTTTTGGTTTTGTGATCGCAGCCGGCGCCTTGACGGCGATCGTTTATGGCTTGAAGTCGCCCGAGAAGTGGAATGAGCAATTTAACCCGCAAGCCAAACCAGAAGCTGTAGCAGGGCAAACGAACTGGCTCACGGTTGCAGCGGTTGTTTTGTCGCTGCTGATTGGTGGAACAGCGCTTATTTCAGGTATTGCGCTATCGTTACAGCATTACTTTGAATATCAAATCGTTGAAGGGCGAAAAATCTCTCAATAATGCATAAAACGGGTAAAAATTCGTCTCGAGCCGGCGTATTTATTGCCTAAGTAGCTATAAAATATATAGCAATTATAAATTCTCATTCGACCATATCGAATGAGAATTTGCTTAAAATAGCTGTAAACTTACCCAGTAGGCTACTGCGGCTACAAACGCACTAGCTGGAATAGTAAAAATCCAAGCCCACACAATATTACCTGCCACCCCCCAGCGCACCGCACTTGCGCGCTGCGTAGAGCCCACGCCCACGATGGCACCCGTAATGGTGTGAGTGGTTGATACGGGCACACCTAAAAAAGTGTTTAAAAACAAGGTGACAGCGCCTGCACCTTCGGCACAAAAACCGCCAACAGGCTTGAGTTTGGTTATTTTTTGCCCCATGGTTTTCACAATGCGCCAGCCGCCAAACATGGTTCCAGCACCAATGGCAATATAAGCAGAAATAGCCACCCACAGCGGTGGTGACTTGTCGCCAGCAGCAGAGTAGCCGGTCGCGATTAACAGCATCCAGATGATGCCGATGGTCTTTTGCGCATCGTTGCCACCATGGCCAAGGCTAAAAGCGGCCGCAGACATAAGCTGCAAGCGTCGAAACACGCGGTCTACCTTGGAGGGTGTTGTTCTTCGGCATATCCATGCTACAGCGACCATCAGCAGCGAGCCAAGTAAAAAACCTAATAGGGGCGATACAAAGATAAAGATCACAATTTTGATGATGCCGCTAGAAATCACAGCGCTTGCACCAGCTTTGGTGACTGCAGCGCCAATGATGCCGCCAGCCAAGGCATGCGACGAGCTACTGGGTATGCCGTAATACCAGGTAATGGTGTTCCAGGTAATACCACCAATCAGCGCGCCAAACACCACATGCGTGTCTACAATGGCGGGGTTAACCAGTCCTTTGCCCATGGTCGCCGCTACGGCAAAGCCGAAGACAAAAATCGCAATGGCATTGAAGAAGGCGGCAAATAAGACGGCTTGTCCAGGTTTTAAAACTCCCGTCGATACGACAGTTGCAATTGAATTTGCAGCGTCATGGAAGCCGTTCATGAAGTCGAATGCCAGCGCCAAGAGCACCAGCATAGCGACGATCCAAAATGCGGTTTGTGCCTGCATTAAGAGTTCTCCAAAATGATGCCTTCAATCAAGTTGGCCACATCTTCGCATTTGTCGGTGATAGTTTCTAGCAGCTCGTAAATTGCTTTGAGTTTGATTACTTCACGCACATCGGTTTCTTCGCGAAAGAGTTTGCTCATGGCGCTACGCATTACACGGTCAGCATCCGATTCCAGCGTGTCAATTTCTTCGCAGGTTTTGAGCGCAGTCTCAGCCGTGGCTGGGTCGGCAATATTGCCAAGCAAATACACCGCGTCTTTGAGGCGATCAATGCATTTAACGCTGATGTTCGTCAGGCGGGTGATGTCAGGCGTCATCTCTCGGACATCGTACAAAGCCATGGTTTCAGCCGAGTCTTGCAACAAATCAGCCACATCGTCCATGGTGTTGATGAGTTTGTGGATGTGTTCGCGGTCAATCGGCGTGATGAATGTTTTGTGCAACATCTGGTTCACATCGCGCGTCACGCGATCAGCAGCACGCTCGGCATTGTCCACGTCACGGTTGTATTGTTCGCGCAAGTGTGGGTCGTTGTAGTTAGCAACCAGGTTAGAAAACGCACGTGCTGCTTCAACGGTACGGTCTGCATGCTGGTTAAACATCTCGAAAAAGTTGCCCTCGCGTGGCAGTAATTTACCAAAGAACATGTAAACCTCCGTGAGAATTATTTCAATTGCATGTCAAAAATTTGACACTTTGATGACTGCAGGGAGTTTAACCGCGAGTTAAACCAAGCTTGTAGATTTAAGCTTAAAATCAAAAAAAAACCGCACAAAAAATTAAATTTTGTACGGTTTTAGTGGTGCCGGAGGCCGGAATCGAACCGGCACGGGTCTTACCCCGCGGGATTTTGAGTCCCGTGCGTCTACCAATTTCACCACTCCGGCAATTGGACTGTATGAAGCCTCTAATTATGACACAATTTATGGCACATTATTGGTATGAATTATTTAACTATTGAAGATGTCATCGGTAAAACGCCATTGGTTGCTTTGCAACGCATTAGTGCCTCAGAAAATAAACTGAAAAACAATGTCATTTTGGGTAAATTAGAAGGCAACAACCCAGCTGGCTCGGTGAAAGACAGGGCTGCTATGTCGATGATCAATCGCGCTGCCGAGCGTGGGCAGATCAAACCGGGCGATAAATTGATAGAGGCAACTTCTGGAAACACAGGCATTGCTTTGGCCATGGCCGCAGCGATCAAAGGTTACCAAATGGTCTTGATCATGCCGGAGGATTTGTCGATTGAGCGGGTTCAGACCATGAAGGCGTTTGGTGCAGAATTGATTTTGACCCCCAAAAGTGGCGGCATGGAGTATGCGCGCGACTTGGCCGAACAAATGCAAGCAGAGGGCAAAGGCTTGGTGCTTGACCAATTCGCTAACCAAGATAATCCACGGGCGCATTATGAAACCACTGGGCCTGAACTTTGGGCTGACACGAACGGGGAAATCACGCATTTCGTAAGCGCTATGGGGACGACGGGAACAATAACTGGTGTATCTAAATATTTGAAAGAAAAGAATCCAGCGATCAAAATCATAGGGGCGCAGCCGTCGGAAGGTTCGCGTATTCCAGGTATCCGCAAATGGCCGACTGAGTATTTGCCTAAAATTTACGATGCAAGCCATGTTGATGAGTTGGTGTATGTCAGCCAATCCGATGCGGAAAGTATGTGCCGCCAAATGGCCAAAGACGAAGGTATTTTTTGCGGTATTTCAGCTGCTGGTGCTTGCTGGGTGGCGCAGCAGGTTGCAAAAACTGTTGAGAATGCGACGATTGCTTTTATTGTGTGCGACCGAGGGGACAGGTATTTGTCGACAGGCGTATTTCCTGCATGAAGCTTGGCATGCCGACTGGTCCAGACTTTTTAAGCGGTATAACACCAGCGATCAGTGCTGATGCTGCCAAAGCAATCGCTACCGAGTTAGATTTGCGTAATCCGCCAGCAGTTTTTTATAGCAACCCATACCCAGTTTACGCTGCCTTGCGAGAATTTGAACCTGTACGCCATATGCCAGATGGCTCGGTGCTGATCACGCGCTACAAAGACTTGATTCAAGTTTATAAAGATGCGCATTCGTTTAGTTCGGATAAGAAAATCGAGTTTACGCCAAAATTTGGTGACGCACCGCATTTACTCGAGCACCACACCACGAGTTTGATTTTTAATGATCCGCCACTTCATACGCAGGTTCGGCAAATCATGATGGGCGCGTTGACGCGGCGTGCTATTGATCAAATGGAAACCAGTTTGTCAGCGCTGGTGTCAAAATTAGCCGATCAAATCGAAATGCAAGGCGGCGGTGATTTGATTGAGGATTTTGCAGCTGCTATTCCGATTGAAGTCATTGGTAATTTGTTGAATATCCCGCATGATGAGCGTGACCCACTCAGAGATTGGTCATTGGCAATTTTAGGAGCTCTGGAGCCAAAGATTTCTGATGCACAAGCTCAATGTGGTGATAAAGCAGTCGCGGAATTTCTAGAGTATTTGAAATTGCTTGTGGCGGACAGAAGAACCAACCCAGGAGATCCTCAAACCGATGTGCTCACGCGCTTGATTCTGGGCGAGCGTAGTGACAATGGTGAACGTTTGAGTGAAAATGAACTGCTGCACAACTGCATTTTTATTTTAAACGCTGGGCACGAGACCACCACCAATTTAATTGGCAATGCCTTGGTCGCCTTGCAAGAATGGCCTGAGCAAAAAGAGGTGCTGATAGAACGCATTGCAAAGGCACAACACGATAAAGAAGCGTTGGATGATGTGCTGAATACAGCCGTTGATGAATTTCTTCGTTTTGAGTCGTCCAACCAGTTGGGAAACCGCCGTGCAACGGTCGATTGTGTGGTGGGTGATGTGCCTTTGCCAAGGGGAACCTTGATAACGTTGTGCATTGGTTCTGCAAATCGTGACCCTGCGCAGTTTGAGAAAGCCGAATTGATGGACATCACGCGGCCAAACTGCAAGCATTTGTCGTTTGCATTTGGAATACACCAATGTGCAGGACTGCATTTGGCGCGCTTAGAGGGTAGAGTAGCATTGCAGATATTTTTGCAACGATTCCCAACCTACAAACTGACTGCAGCGCCAAGGCGCGGCGGTCGCGCTCGGTTTAGAGGTTTTTTGAACGCGCCTTTTTCAATAAACTAAATCATTTTTAGAGAATTTGTGTTATGCAAGCTTATAAATACTGCCCCTCATGTGCCGCACCTTTGGCTTTTGTCTCAATGATGGAAGACGGTGGCATGAAAGAGCGCTTGCGCTGCCAAGCATGCGACTTCACGCATTGGAATAATCCAACGCCCGTGCTCGCGGCAGTGATTGAATACGAGGGGCGTATCTTTCTTGCTCAAAATGCAGCTTGGCCTGGCAAGATGTTTGCGCTAATTACTGGCTTTATGGAAGCTGGCGAAACGCCTAAAGATGGCGTTGCGCGCGAAATCAAAGAAGAAACAAATCTTGATGTCAGTGAGCTTAATTTGATTGGTGTTTACGATTTCCAACGTATGAATCAAATCATCATTGCCTACCATGCTGTCGCTTCGGGTGATGTGGTTTTGTCACCTGAACTTGTGGATTTCAGGCTCTTTTCGCCGCAAACTGTGAAATGCTGGCCATCAAGTACAGGCTATGCCTTAGCTGATTGGCTCAAGTCGCGTGGGCATGAGCCGCAGTTCGTGGAATGGCCTAAGCCAGCTGACCCTTCATAAATTCAATCATCTCAAGTAATGATGCCCATAAAAAAAAACCCGCAAAACCTAGGTTTAGCGGGTTTTTTGAGAGCGTAAACTGAATTACTTCAACTTAACTTCTTTGTAATCCACATGCTTACGTGCTTTAGGATCAAATTTCTTGATCAGCATTTTGTCAGGTGTCGTTTTTTTGTTTTTGTCAGTCGTGTAGAAATGACCTGTACCAGCTGTTGATTCCAGCTTGATTTTTTCGCGTCCGCCTTTTGCCATGATGGTTCTCCGTATCTAGGTAAATTGGGTGGATGAATTAAGCTTGACCGCGAGCGCGCAT
>JANMTB010000067.1:0-5637 GCA_031390045.1 Polaromonas sp. | reverse complement strand
GCAGGGAAAAATGCTCAATATCGTGTATTGCAATGAAAATAGGGGTGAAATTTCCCTCCAGCCGGCGTATTTATTGCCTAAGATGCTATCAAAAGTATTGCAAAAAACATTCCAATTAGCCTCAGATTCAAACGCTTGGACACGCTGGGATTTGTTCGACAGACCGCCTTTGACCTCATCTGCCCAGATGTTCAACCCCGCCCACCCGAGCATTGCTCTCTTAGGAGACGCCGCCCACCCCATGCTGCCGTACTTGGCGCAAGGCGCAGCGATGGCGCTGGAAGATGCGCAGGCTTTGGCTGTTGCTATGTTGAAAAATCCATACGATTTACCATTAGCTTTGCAGCTTTACGCCGAAACCCGATGGCAGCGCAACGCCAAAGTGCAAGCTCGTGCTGCCAGAAATGGCCAGATTTTCCATGCCAAACCACCTGTCAGCTGGGCGAGAGATGCAGCTATGGGGCTGTTGGGCGAGAAATTACTCGATGTACCGTGGCTTTATGGTCACAAGCCTCCTGTAAAATCTACGTTTTAACAGCCTGTCACAAATTCCTATGTCCGCTTGGGTGCTGCCAGATCACATTGCCGATGTTTTGCCGTCCGAGGCTAGGCACATCGAAGAACTCCGTCGCAGTTTGCTAGACACTGCCCGCAGCTATGGCTACGAGCTGGTGATGCCGCCGCTGCTGGAGCATCTGGAATCGCTGCTCACGGGTACGGGTGAAGCGCTGGATTTACAGACTTTCAAGCTAGTGGACCAACTTTCAGGTCGTACTTTAGGCTTGCGTGCCGACACCACACCCCAAGTCGCCCGCATTGACGCCCATTTGCTGAACCGCGCTGGTGTAACGCGGCTTTGCTACGCCGGCCCCGTGCTGCATACCCGCCCAGACCGTCCGCAAGCCACCCGCGAGCCGTTGCAGTTTGGTGCTGAAATTTACGGTCACGCAGGGCGTGAGGCGGATTTGGAAGCGCTGTTGTTGGCTTTGGATTGCTTGAAGGTTGCCAAAGTCAGCAACTTAAGCGTCGATATGTCTGATGCGCGGATTGTGCGGTATTTACTCTCAGAGGCAAGTATCCAAACGGTTTTGCCAGCGTCACAACTGAACCAGATCCATGCTGCATTGGCTGAAAAAGACGCCTCCGAATTGGCTGGGTTGACCAAAAATTTGCCTAAAGCTGTGCGTGAGAGCTTGGTTGCCTTGGTGCAGCTGTATGGTGATGAAAAAGTGCTGATTGAGGCTGAAAAAGTGCTCAAGCCGGCAAATATATTACCTGAGGTGCTATTAAATTTGAAATGGTTAGCATCCCAAATCGGCGATACCAGTTCCAAAAACAAGGTTACTTTTGACCTTGCAGAACTCAGCGGCTACGCTTATTACAGCGGTGCGCGTTTTGCGATTTATGCGAAAAATGCACCAGATTCGTTGGTGCGTGGTGGTCGCTATGACGAAGTCGGCGCAGTGTTTGGCCGCAACCGCCCCGCAGTGGGTTTCAGTTTGGATATCAAAGAATTGGTCAGCGCTGTCGCGCCACGCCCGCTTAAGGCCGCGATTCGCGCGCCTTGGGGTGAGGCTGCAAGTTTGCGTGCTTCTATCACCCGCCTGCGCCAAGGTGGTGAAACGGTGGTCTGCGTTTTGCCGGGCCACGAGAGCGAGGTTGACGAGTTTGTCTGCGACCGCGAGTTGGTAGAAGTCACTGGTCAATGGGTGATTCAGGCGATTTAAGCCCAACGGTTTAAATTCGATTTAATTTAGTTTTAGGTGAATATTGAATGAGTGCAATGAATAAAGTAGGTCAAAAAGTTGGTCGCAATGTCGTCGTCGTCGGCACCCAATGGGGCGATGAGGGCAAAGGCAAACTGGTCGACTGGTTGACCGAAAGCGCCGGCGGCGTGGTGCGCTTTCATGGCGGTCACAATGCCGGACATACCTTGGTGATCAACGGCGTAAAAACTGCTTTAAACCTGGTTCCTAGCGGCATCATGAGGCCTGACGTGAAGTGCTATATCGGTAACGGTGTGGTGGTGAACTGCACCCACTTGCTCAAAGAAATCGCTGGTTTAGAGGCGATTGGTGTTGAAGTCCGCTCCCGCCTACGCGTAAGCGAAGCCTGTCCGCTGATTTTGCCTTTCCACGAAACATTGGACGTGGCACGCGAGGTCAAACGCGGCAACAGCGGCGTAGAGAAAATAGGCACCACAGGCAAAGGCGTGGGCCCTGCCTACGAAGACAAAATCGCCCGCCGTGCTCTTCGCGTGCAAGACTTGAAGCACCCAGAGCGCTTCGCCGCCAAACTGCGCGAACTCCTCGATTTGCACAACCATGTATTGACAACTTATTTGGGCGCACCTGCTTTGGAATTCGAGCCGATTTATACAGATGCCATGAAGCAAGCCGAACTCATCAAGCCGATGATGGCTGACGTGTCGCGCGAGTTGAACGATGCCCACAAAGCCGGTGTGAACCTGTTGTTTGAAGGCGCGCAGGGCACGCTGTTAGACGTGGACCACGGCACTTACCCCTTTGTCACCTCCAGCAATTGCGTCGCTGGTAACGCGGCGGCGGGTTCTGGCGTGGGCCCGAACCTGTTGCATTACATGCTGGGCATCACCAAAGCTTACTGTACCCGCGTCGGCGGCGGCCCGTTTCCGACCGAGTTGGAATGGCAAAAAGAAGGCACACCTGGCTACCACATGAGCACCGTCGGAGCGGAGCGCGGCGTGGTGACCGGACGTTACAGACGTTGCGGCTGGTTTGACGCGGCACTGCTGAAGCGATCTGCCCAAGTCAACGGCATCACCGGTTTGTGCATCACCAAGCTGGATGTTTTAGACGGTTTGACCGAGTTGAAACTCTGCGTTGGCTACACCTTAGACGGCCAAACCATTGACATATTGCCGATGGGTGCAGACGATATTGAACGTTGCGTACCGATTTATGAAACGCTGCCGGGATGGTCGGAATCTAGCGTTGGCGTAACTGATTATGCGAAGCTACCAGCTAACGCCAAACGCTATTTAGAGCGTATTGGTGAGGTGACAGGTGTGCCGATTGATGTGATCTCCACCAGCCCAGACCGTGATCACACCATCATGATGCGTCACCCGTTTGTAGCATAGAAAAATCAATATAGCCGGCATATCTATTACCTAAACAGCTGTTAAATATATAGCTAATTCTTATCGATGCAAAGTAATAATAAAGGATAGACAAATGTTAACTGAAGACGGCAAACACCTATACGTGAGCTACGACGAGTACCACAACCTGATCGAAAAACTCGCCATCAAAATTCACCAATCGGGTTGGCAGTTCGACACGATTTTGTGCCTCGCCCGTGGCGGTATGCGCCCTGGTGATATTTTGTCGCGTATCTTTAATGTGCCTTTGGCCATCATGTCCACCAGCTCCTACCGCGCCGAAGCCGGCACGCAACAGGGTAATTTGGACATCGCCCGCTTCATCACCACGCCCAAAGGCGAAATCGCTGGCAAAGTGCTGCTGGTGGACGATTTGGCGGACACGGGTCACACCTTGATCAAGGTGATTGACCAGCTGAAAAATAACTACACGCCCATCATCGAACTGCGCAGCGCGGTGCTGTGGACCAAAGGTGTCTCTGCATTCCAAGCTGATTATTCAGTAGAGCATTTGCCGACGAATCCGTGGATTCACCAGCCGTTTGAAGGCTATGACTCTACGCGCGTGGAACAACTGATTACCAAGTGGTCAGTTTAAAAGTTAATTTCTAAGTATTTCTAAGGCGGTTTGATGGATAAAACGACGCAACTTATTCATCATCCCTACCAGCCGCCAGAGGGCTACAACGCGCCGCAGCCAGGCGTGTTCAAAGCGTCCACCATCTTTTTCCCCAACACCAAAGCCATGCGTGCGCGCTACTTTGATGAGTTGGGGCACCAATACACTTACGGGACCAAAGGCACGCCGACCACGTTTTTGCTGGAAGAGCGTTTGTGCACCTTAGAGGGCGGTACGTATTGCAGCCTAGTGCCTAGCGGCTTGGCTGCCATTGCCTTGGTTAACTTTGCCGTGTTGAAACCGGGCGACGAGGTGCTGCTTCCCAGCAATGTATATGGTCCAAGTAAGGTATTAGCAGGCGCTGAACTAAGCCATTTCGGCATCAGCTTTGCCAGCTACGACGCCATGAACCCCGAGGATTTGGCAGACAAAATATCGCCAAAAACCAAGCTGGTGTGGCTAGAAGCGCCAGGCTCTATCACCATGGAGTTTCCTGATTTGCCCGCCTTGCTCAAAATTTGCAAAGCCAAAGGTATTTTGACTGCACTTGACAACACCTGGGGTGCAGGTTTGGCATTCAATCCGTTTGATGTTGACGGCACAGGCGCGGGAGCTGATATTTCTACCCACGCACTCACCAAATATCCCAGCGGTGGCGGCGATGTGTTGATGGGTAGCGTCATCACCCGCGACGTAACCTTGTTCAAACTCATCAAGCTGTGCCATATGCGTATGGGTTACCACGTGGGTATCAACGATATTGAATCGGTTTTGCGCTCACTGCCTAGTATGGCGTTGCGCTATAAGGCGCACGACACGGCCGCTCGCCAACTGGCGCAGTGGCTTGGCAAGCGCTCTGAGGTGGTGCAAGTGCTGCATCCGGCGATTGAGGGCTCCCCTGGGTATGAGAACTGGAAAGCTGTTTGCGCAACGGGAAAGAACAATGGCCATGCTGCTGGTTTGTTCAGCATCATGATCGACGCCACCTTCAGCAGCGCGCAAGTTGATGCATTTTGCGATGCTTTGAAACATTTCAAGCTTGGCTTCAGCTGGGCCGGACCTGTCAGTTTGGTGGTGCCTTACGACGTGAAAGCGCTGCGCAGTGGCGCATGGCCGCATTCCGTGAAACCCGGTCATTTGGTGCGGTTTTCGATTGGTTTGGAAGCACTAGAGGATTTACAAGCCGATTTGGTGCAAGCAATGCATGCCGCTTTTAAGTAATTCAGAATAAGCTGTTAAAGTCACAGCATAGTCCAGCATTCAGCTGACCGACCCATTACCTGAAAGATCACCTTGGCAACTCCTAATTACGGCTTCGAAAAGCGTCAAAAAGAACTCGCAAAAAAGAAGAAAAAAGAGGAAAAGCTCAAGATGAAGTCTGAGCGTAAAGTGGGCGATCCCGTTGAGCCACAAGAGGGCGAAGAAGTTGATTCGGAGCAAACCGACCAGCAGGCTGTCGTCCACCCAAATGACGTGAAGCCAGCCGGGCAATAAGAGAGTTTCAGCATAAAAAAACCAGCTGAACGTGGTGTCACCTGGTTTTTTTGCTTGTAGATTTAACTTTTAAAACCTATATTGCAAACCTAAGCCCACAGATTTATCATCGCCCCATGCAACGTGTGGTTGGTTTTTACTGCGTTTGAAAGCCACATCAGCGTCACCGCGCAAGCTCAGCGCTGGTGTTAAATCGTAAGTGAAGCCAATACCCAAGGTAGGGCGCGCTTCACTTTTCGAGTCGCCTGCAAATTTATGATTCACATACGCTGCGCCGACCTTGCCGAAGATTCGCGCTTGAGGGCTGATATTGGTGCCTACCGTTAAACGCGCGCCTATCGCAGATGTATTGCTTGTTCCAGCGACTCTAGGTCCACTGTAT
>JANMTB010000047.1:0-12947 GCA_031390045.1 Polaromonas sp. | reverse complement strand
ATGATGCCGCCACCCAAAATCAACATGCGTTTCGGCACTTCTTTGAGTGCCAAAGCGCCTGTGGAATCAACCACACGCGGGTCTTCGGGCATGAAAGGCAGGTGAACGGCTTGGCTGCCTGCGGCGATGATGGCGTTTTTAAAGGCGATAACCTTCTTATTGCCGGTTTTTTCTTGCGCCGTACCAGCAGTTTCATCAACCTCGATGTGGTTTGCACTAACAAACGAGCCGTAGCCGCGAACGATGGTCACTTTGCGCATTTTGGCCATAGCCGCCAAACCACCCGTCAATTTGCCAATGACTTTGTCTTTGTGACCTCGCAGTTTGTCGATATTGACGGCTGGTTTGCCAAAATCAATGCCCAAATCGCCTAAATGTGAGACTTCGTCCATCACCGCTGCGACGTGCAAAAGTGCTTTCGATGGGATGCAACCCACATTCAAACACACGCCGCCAATCGTGGCGTAGCGCTCTACCAAAATGACTTTCAAGCCTAAATCTGCAGCGCGGAAAGCAGCGGAGTATCCACCTGGGCCACCGCCTAAAACCATCAAATCGCAGTCCAAATCAACTGCACCAGAATAGTTTGATGCTATAGTATTTGTAGCTGTTGAGGTAATAAGTAAGCCGGCTAATGCCGTATTTGAGGTGTTATTAACGTTCAAAACAGGTTCGGATGACGTTTTGATGGCATTTGAAGATGTTGATGGCGCATCGCTACTCGTACTGCCAGCCACGTCTATCTTCATGATGACAGAGCCTTGTTTGACTTTGTCACCGATTTTGATGCTCAAACCCGTTATCACTCCGGCGTGGCTCGAAGGGATTTCCATCGACGCTTTGTCAGATTCAACCGTGATCAGGCTTTGCTCGGCTTTGACCGTATCGCCCACCTTGACGAGTAATTCAATCACTGTTACTTCGTCGAAATCACCAATATCGGGCACTTTGATGTCTAGGTTTACCATGTTTTATCTCTTTTATGTCGGTTTATTATTTGAGCTTGATGGTGTACAAATCCATCTGTCCACCGGAGTTTTTATCAAACTCACAGCCCGCTTTGATGGCAGCTTCAGCCACTTCCCGCGCTGTTTTGGCTTTGGTGTAGGTCGCATGCATAGCACCCAGCGCGAAACCGCGGCCCGAGCCTATGCCCCAAAACTCCTTGAACTCAAACACTTCGCGATAACTGTACAAGCCGTAAATGCCCGTTTGGTTTGCGATTAACACGCTGAACTGGCTGGATTCGTACGGATCGTTGTCTTCTTCCTTGGTTTGCATGAAATAGGTTTCTTTCAGCATGGGGTGCAGCTTCAAAAAGGTGTCAAACACCTCGTCTTTGCTGCCAAACAAACGCTCCGCCTTGGGCAAGGCGTTGATGGCTTTGCGCAGCGCAGGGAAATGCGCCACCGTGCCCGCCATACCGACATAGGTTGTGCCCGAGGCCGTGTCAAATTTGAAAATTTTGGTATTCGCCTCAAACCGCTGGTTCAAGCGGGTATCGCCAAACGTCACTAGTGTTTCCGCTGCGATGACGATTTGCTTGCCTTTTTTGACAACGACAACGGTGGTCATAGCACGGCTTTCATAACAATATCCTGCGGTAATCTGACAGTACTTGACCTAAATAGGCGTTAAATCTAGCTGCAGATGCACCGTCAATAACGCGGTGGTCGTAGCTGAGAGATAAGGGCAACATCAAGCGCGGCTTGAACTCGGAGCCGTTCCAAACGGGTTCCATCACGGACTTGCTCAGTCCCAAAATCGCCACTTCTGGCGCATTGATGATGGGGTGGAAATAGCGTCCACCGATGCCGCCTAAAGACGAAATCGAGATGCAACCGCCCTGCATGTCGCCGCCGCCCAGTTTTCCATCACGTGCTTTTTTCGACAATTCGCCCATCTCAGCGGAGATTTGGAGGATGCCTTTTTTGTCAGCGTCTTTCAGCACAGGGACGACTAAGCCATTTGGCGTATCGGCTGCAAAACCGATGTTGAAGTAGTGCTTGTAAACCAGTTGGTCGCCGTCCAAGGATGCGTTGAAATCTGGGAACTTCTTCATCGCGGACACGATGGCTTTGATGACGAAGGCCAGCATAGTGATTTTCAAAGCTGGTGTACCTGCTTTTGCGGCTTTCTCGTTCTCTGCATTCATTTGAATGCGGAAGACTTCCAGCTCGGTAATATCGGCATTGTCATGGTTGGTGACGTGGGGAATCATCACCCAATTACGATGCAGGTTGGCGCCGCTGATTTTCTTGATACGCGACAGGTCTTTACGCTCAACCGCACCAAACTTGGCAAAATCTACTTTCGGCCATGGTAGCAGTGTCATACCACCTAAATTACCACCTAAACTGTCTATAGCCGGCGTATTTGTTTTCTTAGCAGCTATTGTTTTTATAGCACCAGACATGACTGATTGGGTGAACTGTTGAACGTCTTGCTCAGTAATACGACCTTTGCCACCACTTCCTTTGACTTCAGCTAACGGTACGCCCAGCTCACGCGCGAATTTGCGAACGGACGGGGAGGCGTGGGGTAGATTTAAGGTGTTGGATGTTGGTGCATGCACTGCTACGGCGGCGGTAGCGGCTGGAACAACAGCAGCTTCCGTTCGCCCTGAGCTTGTCGAAGGGTTTTGTGCGGCTACTGGTTCTTCGACAGGCTCAGCACGAACTGTTTGGGCGGGTGCGGCAACTGCAATTGCTGTAGGAGCTTCAACTGTAGGGTTTGCAACTGGTGCAGCAGCTGCGCTTGATACCTCCAAAACCGCAATCAAATCGCCAATGTTGACGGTATCGCCCAGCTTAATTTTGAGCTCTTTGAGCACACCAGCCGCTGAAGACGGAATCTCCATCGCGGCTTTGTCTGATTCAACAGTCATCAAAGACTGCTCTAACTTGATGCTGTCGCCCACTTTGACCAACAGCTCAATGACGGCGACGTCTTTGAAATCGCCAATATCTGGGACTTTTATTTCTACCAAGGCCATATTTTCTCCAGTATTTGTTATATTGCTCTAGCTGTTATGTTTAAGCGTGCAGCGGGTTGATTTTGTCGGTTTTGATGCCGTATTTTTTGATGGCTTCGGCCACCTTGGCAACGGGCACACTGCCCTCCTCGCTCAGAGCCTTTAGAGCGGCGACGACGATGTAATGGCGGTTTACCTCAAAATGTTCGCGCAGTTTGGAGCGGAAGTCAGAGCGACCAAAACCATCGGTGCCCAACACTTTGTAAGCGCGGTGTTTGCCATCTTTATAGTTAGGGATGAATGGGCGAATTTGTTCAGCGTAGGCTTTCATGTAGTCGGTTGAAGCGACGACCGGCCCAGCATGTGCGGACAGCTGTTGTCCCACGAAAGAGACACGTGGTGCATCAGTGGGATGGAGCAAGTTATAGCGATCAGCGTCTTGACCATCACGGGTCAGCTCGTTGAAGCTTGGGCAGCTCCAGACGTTGGCGCCAATGCCCCAGTCGCGCTCTAACAACTCTTTGGCAAATTGTGACTCGCGCAAGATGGTGCCTGAGCCCAGCAAATTGACGGTTAAGTCTTTCTTGGCCGCCTCTTGCAGCAGGTACATGCCTTTGATGATCTGCTCTTCGGTGCCGGGCTTGAGGCCGGGCATGGGGTAGTTTTCATTCAAGAGCGTGATGTAGTAGTACACGTTGTCCTGCTTTTCCACCATGCGCTTGAGGCCGTGGTGCAAGATAACGCCGACTTCGTGGGCAAACGTCGGGTCATACGAAATGCAATTGGGAATCGTGCCCGCCATGATGTGGCTGTGACCATCTTCATGCTGCAAGCCTTCGCCGTTCAAAGTCGTGCGACCTGATGTGCCGCCCAACAAGAAGCCGCGTGCCTGCATGTCGCCCGCAGCCCAAGCCAAGTCGCCTATGCGCTGGAAGCCGAACATGGAGTAATACACGTAGAACGGAATCATGATGCGGTTCGACGTGGAGTAAGAGGTGGCAGCAGCAATCCATGAACTCATGCCACCGGCTTCGTTGATACCCTCTTGCAAAATCTGCCCAGCTTTGTCTTCTTTGTAATACATCACCTGGTCTTTATCGACCGGGGTGTACTGCTGGCCTGCGGGGTTGTAAATGCCGACCTGACGGAACAAGCCCTCCATACCAAAGGTGCGGGCTTCGTCGACCAAAATGGGCACAACGCGTGGGCCTAAAGCTTGGTCACGCAAGAGCTGCGTTAAAAAGCGCACATAGGCCTGCGTGGTGGATATTTCGCGGCCTTCGGCAGTGGGTTCAATCACGGCTTTGAACACGTCCAATGCTGGCACGGTGAAGCTTTCATCAGCCTTCACGCGTCTGTGTGGCAAATAACCACCCAAGGCCTTGCGACGCTCGTGTAGGTACTTCATCTCAGGGGTGTCGTCGGCCGGTTTGTAGAACGGCAGAGCCGCGATCTGGCTGTCAGGAATCGGGATATTAAAACGGTCACGGAAGGCTTTGATGTCTTCATCGCTGAGCTTTTTGGTTTGATGAACAGTATTTTTACCTTCACCAATTTTGCCCATGCCAAAACCTTTGACGGTTTTGATGAGCAGCACGGTCGGTTGATCTTTGTGCTTCACAGCTTTGTCAAACGCAGCGTAGACCTTTTGTGCGTCGTGGCCGCCGCGCTTCAAGTTCCAGATCTCGTCATCGCTCATGTGCGCCACCATCTCTAACGTGCGCGGGTCGCGGCCAAAGAAATTTTTGCGCACGTAGGCACCGTCGTTGGCTTTGAAGGCTTGGTAATCGCCGTCGTTGGTCTCCATCATCAGCTTTTTGAGCGCGCCGTCTTTGTCACGCGCCAACAGCGGATCCCAGCCGCTGCCCCACAGAAGCTTGATGACGTTCCAGCCCGCACCGCGAAACTCGCCTTCCAGCTCTTGCACAATTTTGCCGTTGCCACGCACGGGGCCGTCTAGGCGCTGCAGGTTGCAGTTGATGACGAAAATCAGGTTGTCCAGGTTCTCGCGTGCTGCCAAACCGATAGCACCAAGTGATTCCACTTCGTCCATTTCGCCATCACCGCAGAAAACCCAGACCTTGCGGTTTTCGGTATTGGCAATGCCGCGAGCGTGCAGGTACTTTAAAAAGCGCGCTTGGTAGATGGCCATGAGTGGTCCGAGGCCCATGGACACGGTAGGGAATTGCCAAAACTCGGGCATCAGCTTGGGGTGCGGATAGCTCGACAAACCCTTGCCATCGACCTCTTGACGGAAGTTCAGCAACTGCTCTTCGGTCAGGCGGCCTTCCAAATAAGCACGTGCATACACGCCAGGCGACACATGGCCTTGTATATAGATGCAGTCGCCGCCGTGCTCGTTGCCCGGTTCGTTACTCTCGGCGTGCCAAAAATGGTTAAAACCCGCACCAAACATATTGGCTAGAGACGCAAACGAGCCAATATGCCCGCCCAAGTCGCCACCGTCTGCCGGGTTATGCCGATTAGCCTTGACCACCATGGCCATGGCGTTCCAGCGCATATAAGCGCGCAGTCGCTCTTCTATTTCAGCGTTACCGGGGTTATGGGCTTCTTCAGATGACTCCAGCGTGTTCACATAGCCAGTCGTTGCCGAAAACGGCATGTCAATGCTGCTTTGGCGCGCATGTTCTAAAAGCTGCTCAAGTAAAAAGTGGGCGCGTTCGGGGCCTTCATTGGTGATAACCGATGACAGCGCATCCAACCACTCACGGGTTTCGGCGCTGTCGCTGTCGGCGAGTAAGGCTTTGGTGAATGTATCTGACAAATTAGTGGTTGTTGATGTTGTTTCGGTCATCGATGTCTCCAGAGTATTTCAAATTTATACACGAATTAGGTCTGCTACTCTATTATGGCAGCAATATATAAAAATATCAAATGGTGATTCATAATTTTGCATTATGAAATAGGAGGCAAAAGAAGAAGCCATACACTAACAACATGGATTTAAAGACGCCCAAAAGCAAACCTAGTTACGATATGAAAAGTACCCCCACTTGGGTGCGTCAATGGTGGAGGAAGCAATCGCCGCATCGGCAAGATCGCTATGCCAGCATTGCACCGTTGATCACGATATTGTTGTTTTTGGCCGCCATTATTGCGTCGTTTTCATATTTGAGATTAGAAGAAATAGACCGCGAACAACAAACCATCAAGCGCGATGTTGAATATTCACAGCAGCGCTTGCGTTTAAGGCTTCTCGAACGCCAAGAGCAGCTGATGCGAGTCGCTAGGGATGTATCTAGCAAAGAAGTGGATGCAGAAGATTTCACGGCACAAGCTGAAACACTTATCAACAACTATCCTGAATTGCATGCGATTTCTTGGCTTGATAACAAGCAGCGTGTCAAAGCAGCTTACGCGTCACCTAGTGCGTCGAACCAGCAGCTCCGCGGTGTTGGTAGCGCTGTCGTTTTTAGAGATACCGAGGGGATTTTTGCTTTCAATTTAGCAAGAGATTTGTCGCAACCTGTTTATTCACGACCTATTATTGAAAAGGGTGTTGGGCCGACATTGCAATTACATATTCCGATCACTGACAAAGGTAAATTTGCTGGTGTCGTGATGGGTGAATATTCCGTTGATGCATTGATGCGATTTGGCGTGCCCGAAGAAATTAGTGCGAAATATGCCCTGTCTTTGATTAATTCCAAAAACACACTATTGGCGGGACAAACTATCAAGCCACGCAACGCTGCCACCAACTTGCTGCCATGGGCGGCAGCGCCAAATGAGTACCAAATTCCTGTATCGCCCGTTGGGAATGATTTATTGCTGCGTGCACAAGATTACCGAACCTCTCTAGGTTTGATCGGCAGCGGCTTGTTTTGGCTGGTCGTCGCATTGAGCGCATTAACCGTGTGGATGCTGGTAGCGACGTGGAGTCATACCCGCAGGCGTATGCGTACCCAGCAAGCACTTGTGAGTGAAACAAACTTCCGTCGTGCGATGGAAAACTCCATGCTCACTGGTATGCGTGCGTTGGATATGCAGGGGAAAATCACCTACGTTAACCCTGCATTTTGTGCCATGACGGGCTGGTCTGAAGAAGAATTGATAGGCTCGACGGCACCCTTCCCCTACTGGCCAGCGCAGGACTATGAAATCTTAACCAAGCAACTTGAAGAGGAATTAGCTGGTCGTTCGCCCGCTGGCGGTTTTCAAATTCGTGTAAAGCGAAAAAATGGCAAACTGTTTGACGCGCGTATGTACGTGTCGCCGCTGATCGACGCCAAAGGCGTGCAAACTGGTTTGATGACATCTACCACCGACATCACTGAGCCGAATCGCGTGCGGCAACAATTGCTCGAATCACAAGATCGTTTCATCACCGTATTGGAAGGCATGGAAGCGTCGGTATCTGTGGCACCTTTAGGGCGTTCAGACTTGCTTTTTGCTAACAAAATGTATCGCCAATGGTTTGGTGCTGACACGATTGGTCATCTCCAAATGATTGCGCAAGCTGGTGTTGCCCTAGAAATGCCGTTAGAAGAAATGGGCGACGATGTGGACAGTTTGGCGGGTTTGCCATTGGATCAGCTCAGTACCTCTCAAATCAAAAACTTTGAGATATTTATCCCTGAGTTGACCAAATGGCTAGAAGTGCGCTCTCGTTATTTAACTTGGGTGGATGGCCGTTTGGCACAAATGGTGATTGCAACTGACATTACACCTAGGCGAAATGCTGAAGCGCTCGCTTTGCAACAAGCTGAACGAGCAGAAAGCGCCAGTCGCCTTATTACCATGGGCGAGATGGCTTCCAGCGTTGCCCATGAGTTGAACCAGCCATTGACTGCTATCAACAATTACTGCAACGGTATTGTCTCGCGTATCAAATCAAAACAAATATCTGAAGAAGACATGCTGAGCGCGCTTGATAAAACCGCCAAACAAGCGCACCGCGCAGGACAAATCATCCAGCGCATTCGCTCTTTTGTGAAACGCAGCGCACCAAATCGAACGCTGTCCAATATTCCAGCCATGGTTGAAGCCGCCAAGGAATTAGCGGACATTGAAATGCGACGCAGGAATGTTCATTTGAGTTTGTATGTGGCTGCGCGATTACCCGAATTGCTGGTAGATCCGATTTTGATTGAGCAAGTGCTGATCAATCTGCTGAAAAACGCGGCGGAATCAGTCGATGCGGCACAACGTAGCACTGTCAACCGCAGTGTTGAATTGCGCGTAGCTCCTAAACGTATTGAAGATCGTGAAGTGATTGAGTTCATCGTAATCGATACGGGTTTAGGTTTGCAGCCAGAAGTGATGGCGCGTTTGTACGAGTCGTTCTTTTCGACCAAAGCTGAGGGCATGGGAATGGGCTTGAGTTTGTGCCGATCTATCGTCGAATCGCATTCTGGGCGTATTGCTGCAGAGAACATTTACAATGGCGCAGAAGTTGTGGGTTGCCGCTTTGCATTTTGGATCCCATTACAAAGTGAATGATAGCTGAATTGTGTTTGGGCACCGGTTTTTTATCTGTTTATCCTAGCGTTTTTTTACCTTAAATTTGCCCTCGTGGTTGGAGTAATTGCATGAGTTTGATTCCTAAAAAAGGCACTGTGTACGTCGTAGATGATGACGAAGCTGTACGAGACTCTTTGCAATGGCTGCTTGAGGGCAAAGACTACCGCGTGCGTTGTTTTGACTCTGCAGAATCGTTTCTGAGCCGTTACGACGCACGCGAGGTTGCCTGTTTGATTGTTGACATCCGCATGGGTGGCATGACGGGTTTGGACTTGCAAAACCGCTTGATTGAGCGTCAATCGCCCTTGCCCATCGTTTTCATCACCGGTCATGGTGATGTGCCAATGGCTGTCGACACCATGAAAAAAGGCGCGATGGACTTCATCCAAAAGCCTTTCAAAGAAGAAGCTTTGGTCAGTTTGGTGGAACGCATGTTGGAGCAAGCCAAAACTGCTTTTGCAGACCACCAGCTGACTGCCAGCCGTGACGCACTCTTGGGCAAACTCACCTCACGTGAGTCACAAGTCTTAGAGCGCATCGTCGCAGGTCGTTTGAACAAACAAATCGCAGACGACTTGGCCATCAGCATCAAAACTGTAGAAGCGCATCGTGCCAATATCATGGAAAAGCTGGGAGCGAATACGGTAGCTGATTTGTTAAAGATTGCATTGGGTAAAAATGCGCCTAAAGTTGCATAATTAAAGCATTTATCTTTGAAGATTGCTATATTTTTAATAGCTACTTAAGCAATAAATACGCCGGCTAAAGCCATATATTGCTTAAATGATCACTATTTACCCTAAAAACTGCAAATGACAGCAAAACTCATTGACGGCATCGCGCTTTCCAAACAACTACGCGCAGAAATCACCCAGCGCACCCTTGCTCTCAAAACACGTGGCATCACACCCGGTCTAGCGGTGATTTTGGTCGGCGAAGACCCCGCCAGCGAAGTTTATGTACGTAACAAGGTCAAAGCTTGTGAAGACAGCGGTTTGCACTCTGTCTTAGAAAAGTACGAAGCGACTTTGAGCCAAGCGGACTTGTTGGCCCGCATTGCGGCCTTGAACGCTGACAAAGCCATCCACGGCATTTTGGTGCAAATGCCTCTGCCAAAGCACATTGACCCGCATGCCGTGATTGAAGCAATCGCTGCTAGCAAGGACGTCGATGGCTATTCGACCCTAAGCGCGGGAGAACTGCTAACTGGCGCGCCAGGCTTCAACCCTTGTACTCCGTTTGGCTGTATGAAGCTGATTGAAAGCACCGGCATCAACCTGCGCGGCAAACACGCCGTCGTCATTGGCCGCAGCAACACCGTCGGCAAACCGATGGCTTTGATGCTCTTGGCAGCGCATGCGACTGTCACCATTTGCCACAGCGCCACAGACAACATCAAAACGCACACTTTGCAGGCCGACGTGGTCGTCGCAGCCGTCGGTCGTCGTAATGTTTTGACGGCAGACATGGTCAAACCTGGCGCCATCGTCATCGATGTGGGCATGAACCGTGACGAGAATGGAAAATTATGCGGTGATGTGGACTTTCACGCTATCAAAGAAGTAGCTAGCTATATAACCCCTGTGCCGGGTGGGGTCGGTCCGATGACGATTACCATGCTTCTCGTCAATACTTTAAACTCTGCAGAACGCACTCTTTAATTTATTCAGCCTAAACGCCGTCTTTCCCGCAAAGACGGGAATCCATGGTGGCATGTGTGGATTCCCGCCTTCGCGGGAATGACGGCTCTCATAGATAATGTTAATAATCAGCTTGATTCGGATTTAATTGTCCCAATATCTACTCCTATGACTAATCCTCTTCTACAAAATACTGACGCTGCGACGTCATTGACGCTGTTTGACCAAATCAAGCCCGAGCACGTTGCACCCGCCATCAATACGCTCTTGGCAGATGCCCAAGTAGCACTTGATACCGTCACTGCCGATGTTTTTCCATCCAATTGGCTTGAAATCTCCAAGGTTTTAGACGTTTCGACTGAAAAACTAGGTCGTGCTTGGGGAGCGGTGAGCCACCTCAACAGCGTGGCAGACAACCCAGAGTTGCGAGCTGCTTACAACGAATCATTGCCTGTCATCACCGAGTTTTACACCGCGCTGGGTGCCAACGAGCAGCTTTATGCTAAGTACAAAGCGATTGACGTCAAAACCTTGAACGCAGAGCAGCTGCAAGCGCACAAATACGCTGTACGCAACTTTGTGTTGAGCGGCGCGGAGCTGCAAGGCGCAGCTAAAGTGCGTTTTGCTGAGATTCAAGCGATTCAAGCCGAACTTGCTCAAAAATTCAGCGAAAACGCCTTGGATGCAACCGAAGCTTTTGCCTACTATGCCAATATCGACGAATTGGACGGTGTGCCCGAAGACGTGCTGCACACAGCCAAAGCGGCAGCAGCCAAAGATGGCAAGCAGGATCAATACAAACTCACCTTGAAAATGCCCTGCTACCTGCCGGTCATGCAGTTCGCCACCAGCAGCGCCTTACGCGAAATCTTGTACAAAGCCAATTCGACCAAAGCGTCTGACCAAGCGACTTTCCCTACTGCGGAAGAAGCCAAGAAATTCGACAACTCCGCGAATATCGCTGAAATTTTGGCGATGCGCCACGAAGAAGCGGTTTTGTTGGGCTTCAACAACTACGCCGAAGCATCCATAGCCACCAAAATGGCGAACTCGCCGGCCGAAGTTATCACCTTTTTGCGTGATTTAGGCCAACGTTCCCGCCCATTTGCTGAAAAAGACTTAGCCGACATGCGTGCTTTTGCTGCTGAACATTTGACTTTAACGAGTCCTCAGCCTTGGGATTGGCCGTACATTGGCGAAAAGCTCAAAGAAGCGCGTTATTCTTTCAGCGAACTCGAAGTTAAGCAATACTTCACCGCACCCAAGGTATTAGCAGGCTTGTTCAAAATCGTCGAAACCCTGTTTGATGTGGCAATTCGTGAAGACAAAGCACCCGTTTGGAACGACAACGTCAAGTTTTACCGTATTGAACGAGCGTCTAAGTTGATCGGTCAATTCTATTTAGATCCAAGCGCCCGCACAGGCAAACGCGGCGGGGCATGGATGGACGACGTGCGTGCCCGCTGGTTGCGCCCAGACACCGGCGTGCTACAAACCCCAGTCGCGCACCTCGTTTGCAATTTTGCGGACGGCGTAGATGGCAAACCCGCTTTGCTGACGCACGACGACGTGACCACCCTCTTCCACGAATGCGGCCACGGCCTGCAGCACATGCTGACCACCGTGAACGAGCGCGATGTCTCCGGCATCAGCGGCGTGGAGTGGGATGCGGTTGAATTGCCTAGCCAGTTCATGGAAAACTTCTGCTGGGAGTGGGATGTGCTCAAACACATGACTGCCCATGTCGATACCGGCGAGCCGTTGCCTAGAGCTTTGTTCGACAAAATGACTGCTGCGAAAAACTTCCAAAGCGGCTTGCAAACACTTCGTCAAATCGAGTTTTCTTTGTTCGATATGCTTTTGCATACCGAAATCAAACCTGATTTCATGGCACTGCAAGCGCAAGTCCGCAAAGAAGTCGCCTTGATCCAACCACCCGCGTACGCCCGCTCCGCCCATACCTTCAGCCATATTTTTGCCGGTGGCTACGCTGCGGGCTACTACAGTTACAAATGGGCAGAAGTGCTCAGCGCCGATGCGTACGCCGCTTTTGAAGAAGCACGCATGAACGGTGATGCAGACGGCACAAAAACGGGTCGCAAATACCGCGAAGCGATTTTGGAATCGGGCGGCAGCCGCTCAGCGATGGACTCGTTCAAAGCCTTCCGTGGCAGAGAACCGACTTTGGATGCCTTGCTACGACACCAAGGCATGGCATAAAATCGGAGCATGAATTTACAGATAACACGAAGTCAAAAGATAGTGTCTTCAATGCTACAAAACGCTATTAAATTAATAGCACTATTGGCAATAATAACGCCGGCTATATCTAATTTATATGCTCAACAGGTGTATAAAAGCGTAGACAAGAATGGCCGTGTCACTTACTCTGAAGTGCCACCCTTACCAGGCTCTGGCGACAAACTAACGGGTGAATCTGCTGCGAATCCGTCTTTGCCTTACAGTTTGCAACAAGTTGTAAGTCGTTACCCGGTCACGCTGTACACCACTGCAGACTGTGGTCCATGTATCAATGCTCGCCTAATGTTGACCCAACGCGGTGTACCCTTTGCGGAGCGCACGGTGAGCAGCAACGAAGACAACACCGCCTACAAGCGCATCAACAGCGACAACAACTTTCCACTCGTGACCATTGCCACACAGCAACTCAAAGGCTACGAAGAAACCGAGTGGACCAAGTATTTAGATGCTGCCGGCTACCCCAAATCGTCAACCTTGCCGCGTAACTTCCGCAATGCAGAGCCAGCGTCTTTGACCCCTAAAAAGGTAGCTGAAAAGACTGAAAAGGCGGACACAGCAGAAAAACCAGTCACCGTTCCACCCGCAGC
>JANMTB010000224.1:0-4399 GCA_031390045.1 Polaromonas sp. | reverse complement strand
GGGCTGTGCTCATTAAAGCCCGATGTCGAGCGCATGTGCATGGTCTGCGACATGCTGGTCACGGCGACTGGCGAGGTGCATGCCTACCAGTTCTACCCGGCGGTGATGTTCAGCCACGCGCGCTTTACCTACACCGAAGTTGCCGCGATTTTGAGCAACACCAAAGGCCCAGAAGCCACCAAGCGCAAGGCGCGGGTGCAAGATTTGCTGAATTTAAGCGATGTGTATAAAGCGCTGCTGTCGTCCCGCGCCGTGCGTGGCGCGGTTGATTTTGAAACGACAGAGACGCAAATCGTTTGCGACGAGAACGGCCGCATCGAAAAAATCATCGCCCGCACCCGCAACGAAGCGCACCGCTTGATTGAAGAAGCCATGCTGGCGGCCAACGTCTGCAGTGCCGACTACATTGCCCAAAGCAAACATGCTGGCTTGTTCCGTGTGCACGAAGGCCCGACACCTGAGAAGCAAGAAACCCTGCGCAATTACCTCAAGGCCACGGGCATTCCGTTGACGATTGGCGATGACCCCAAGCCGGGCGAATTCCAAGCCATCGCCTTGGCCACCAAAGACCGGCCTGATGCGCTGCAAATCCACACCATGCTGCTGCGCTCCATGTCGCAAGCCATTTACACGCCTAGTAACAGCGGGCATTTTGGCTTGGCTTACGACGCGTACACGCACTTCACCAGCCCGATTCGCCGTTACCCAGACTTGCTGGTGCACCGCGTCATCAAAGCGGTGTTGACAAATAGCAAGTACAAGCTGCCCACTTTACCAACACCGGGTGAAGCGCAAGACAAGCTGGCGAAACGCTTGGCGTCTCGCGTCAAAGCACCGACGAACAAGTTAGAAAAAGCTGTTGCCCCCACCAAAGAAATCATGGCCTGGCAAGCTGCTGGCCTGCACTGCAGCGCCAACGAGCGCCGCGCCGACGAAGCCAGCCGCGACGTGGAAGCTTGGCTCAAATGCAAGTACATGCGTGAGTATTTGGGTGAAGAGTTTGACGGCGTGGTCAGCTCCGTTACCAGCTTTGGCTTATTCATCACCTTGGATGCGATGTTTGTCGAAGGCTTGATCCACATCACCGAGCTTGGCGGCGAATACTTCAAGTTCGACGAAGCCCGCCAAGAGCTGCGCGGCGAGCGTACGGGCATCAAATATGCCATCGGCACGCGGGTGCGGGTGCAGGTCAGCAAAGTTGATTTGGATGCACGCAAAATTGACTTTAGATTCGTTCCCAAAGGCGACGACATGCTCGCTCGTGCGATGAAAGACAAAGGCTATAGCGGTAGCAAAGAGAAATCTGCGTCCTACGGCGCGCCGCGTTCAGATCGTAGTAAATCCAGTCATGCCAGCAGCGGCAAAACGCCAAAATCCGCCATTGCAGACCGCAAAAGCAAAGCCAAAAAATCTAGCAAATCATCTAACGCCGCAGCGATCAGCAAAACGGGGCTTTCCAGCTTGTCTGGCCCAGGCCCAATGACGAAAAGCAGTGCCAAAGTAGCGTCTAAAAAAGAAAACAATGCAGGTGCGTTTAAGAAAAAAATGAAATCAAGAAGATAAATCAAAACCAAAACCAAAACCAAAACCAAAACCAAAAGAAAACGAAATTAATAAAAGAACATGACAACACCATCAAGCTCAACCCCAAAAACCGCCAACGTCACCGGCGCCGGTACAGGTATCGGCAAAGCCAGCGCATTAGCTCTCTTGGCCGCTGGCTACAACGTCGTGCTAGCAGGTCGCCGCGCAGAGCCTTTGCAAGAAGTCATGGCGTCAGCTAACGCGGGCGCAAGAGCCATTGCAGTCCCTACAGATGTAGCGCAAATCGAATCCGTCCAAGCGCTATTCGCAGCCGCCGTGAAAGCCTTTGGCCGCGTCGATGTGCTGTTCAACAACGCCGGTGTTGGTAACCCACCTGGCCCGTTTGAAGAGTGGACCGTTGATCAGTGGAAAAACGTGGTGGATATCAATTTAACCGGCATGTTTTTGTGCATCCAGCAAGCCTTCAAAACCATGAAAGCGCAATCCCCTATAGGGGGCCGCTTCATCAACACCGGCTCAATCTCCTCCACCACCACGCGCCCTAACTCCATGGCCTACACCGCCACCAAACACGGCGTACGCGGCCTGACCAAAACCGCTAGCCTAGACGGCCGTAAATACGACATCGCCGTAGGACAAATCGACGTCGGCAACGCCGCCACAGAAATGGCCGCCCGCATGGCCACAGGCATTTTGCAAGCCAACGGCAAAATGGAAATTGAACCGCTGATGGACGTCAACATCGTCGGTCAGTCGGTTGTCTATCTAGCCAGCTTGCCCCTCAGCGCGAATGTGATGTTTCATACGGTGATGGCGACGAAGATGCCGTTTGCGGGTCGGGGTTAAGCTATATTCATAGTAATTTCGGTATGAGTCCAGAAAAGAAAATCGTCATCATCGCAGGACCGAATGGTGCGGGTAAAACGACATTTGCACGTGAATTTTTGCCTAATGAAGCGCATTGCCCTGTTTTCATTAATGCCGATTTGATAGCGGCAGGTTTGTCGCCTTTTGCACCAGAAGCTGCTGCCATCAAAGCTGCGCGCTTGATGCTGCAAACTATTGCTGAGCATGTCAGTAAAGGCGATAGTTTCGCGATGGAAACCACACTCAGTGGGCTAGGTTACGCCCGTGCAATACCCGCTTGGCGCAAAGCAGGCTATCAAATAAAATTGATTTTTCTAGAATTATCAGATGTGCAAACAGCCATCGAACGTGTAGCCGCACGAGTTACACAAGGTGGGCATAATATTCCTGAGGAAGTGATCCGTCGACGTTTTACAACTGGGAAAAGTAATTTCCTGACTGTTTATAAGCCTTTGGTTGACGTCTGGTTACACTTCGATAATTCAGGTGCCGAGGCACAATTGCTTGATTGGAACGAAAAATGACTCCTGCAAAAAAAGTTAAGCCACTTTCCGAAGCACGTGATGCAGATGCGAGACATACAGTCGCCGCATTGAAGCGTGCCGCACAAAATGCACGTCTCTTAGCAACCCAAACGCATACAAAGCTAGTGATTTCAAGTAAACAAAGCGCTCAGCAGGTAAAAGGACAACTTGCTAAGAATTGATTTATTTACTTTTGCTATAAATAAAATAGCACCCTAGGTGATAAATGGTCGAATTGGTGCTGAAATACAGATTATTTATTGCAGGTACTAACTTTACACTGTCCTGCAGTCAGCAACTACTGCAAAGCCGCCATGTGATGATGCTTATCCGTGACGAGCAAACTGTTAAAAGAAATAGCGATGGAATTCATTTCACTTTTAGTGATTGCACTTTCTTTAGCAATCCTCTTTTACGCCATTCGAAAATTGGATATGAAAAAAGACCGCTCGCCACTACTGTTGCGGGAGCAAGAAACCACGGTGATAGTACTGCTTGATACGGCCATTGAAGGTTGGCAGTTGGCACTGAAGCAGCCACAACTTGAAGAGCAAACGAAACGAGAAGCAGCAGCCCGCCAGTTAAGTATTCTGCTGATTGAGAAATTAGTGTTCCTGCGATGTTAGGCTCTGCATCCCAAGACTCGTCAGCAGCCTGGGCTATATGAGCAGGCTTTATGAACGCCGCGCCAAAACATAGCCAGACACCAGAAACAAACCCTATGGAAGCGGCAATGATTGATAGAAGAGTTTGTAACGACACGATGATTCCTTCTAACGTAAAAGAATACTTTAAAGTTGTGTAATACCGCTATAAATAATATAGCGTCTTAATGAATAAATACAACGTCTAGAGCCATATTTATGCCTTATTTCACCTACATCCCCGCATAATTCGGCCCACCGCCGCCTTCGGGCGTTACCCAGACGATATTCTGCGTCGGGTCTTTGATGTCGCAGGTTTTGCAGTGGACGCAGTTTTGGGCGTTGATTTGCAGGCGGTCGGTGTTGTCTTCGTTTTTGACGTATTCGTAGACGCCGGCGGGGCAGTAGCGGGCTTCTGGGCCGGCGTATTTGGCTAGGTTGATGCTGACTGGGACGGAGGCATCTCTCAAAGTTAAATGCGCGGGTTGCTGCTCTTCGTGGTTGGTGTTGCTGATGAAGACGCTGCTCAGGCGGTCAAAGGTCAGTTTGCCATCGGGTTTGGGGTAGACGATGGGTTTGCACTCAGCGGCGGGTTTCAGGCAGGCATAGTCAGGCTTGGTGCGGCGCAGGGTCCATGGGATGTGGCCGCGCAGGACGAATTGTTCGAAGCCGTTCATCAAGGTTGCCACGGTCAGGCCGTATTTGAACCAATTTTTGAAGTTGCGGTCTTTGTGTAGCTCGGTGTGCAGCCAGCTTTTCTCAAAGGCTTCGGGGTAGGCGCTGAGTTCGTCATGCTGACGACCTGCGACCACTGCGTCA
>JANMTB010000209.1:0-6362 GCA_031390045.1 Polaromonas sp. | reverse complement strand
ACGCGAGGCTTGTGGGTATTGACCGCGTTGGCATCGCGTGGTTTGACGTTTGCACCGCTATGTGCAGAGCTTTTGGCGACGCAAATGAACGGTCAAGAAGCACCACTGAATCCGCGTTTGGTAAAAGCGCTGAGCGTTCAGCGGTATCTCAAAACAACTCATTTAAATCATTAGATTACTTCTTTTTAGCACCAGCCAATACAAAAGTCACCTTCATGCTGACGCGGTATTCTGTCACCTAGCCTTTGCTGACCACCACTTTCTGATCTTGCACCCAAGCGCCTTGAATATCGGCTATCGTCTTAGACGCACGCGCAATACCAGTGCTAATGGCATCTTCAAAACTCTTCTTGCTAGTTGAGGTGATTTCGATTACTTTTGCTACGGTCATAAAAACTCCTTCATTTAAATAAACGCATTAAGAAATATGTAAATTCACAACAGCGCAGAAAAGTGTAAGAATCAAGCCTGATTGCAGACTATTCTGTAATTGCAAAATATCTCACACAAAAATAAAAAATCATGGATAAGAAAAAAATCATCATCTTGTTAGCAATTGTCGCAGCGGCCATTGCTTTTTTTGCATTAGACTTAGGCCGATTTTTTAGCCTAGCTTATATCAAGCAAAGCCAGCAAACATTTTCTGAGCTTTACAATACACGTCCCGTTTTTATCACTGCCGTGTTTTTCACTATCTATGTGGCTATCACAGCACTTTCGCTGCCCGGTGCTGCCATCATGACTCTGGCTGCTGGTGCAAGTTTTGGGCTGGTCTGGGGTACAGTGGTCGTATCCTTTGCTTCGACCTTAGGCGCAACCTGCGCGATGCTGATTTCGCGCTACGTGTTGCGCGACAGTATTGAAACGCGCTTTGGCGCCAAACTGGCAGAAGTCAACAAAGGCATTGAAAAAGAAGGTGCGTTTTACCTATTCACCCTGCGGCTACTACCTTTGATTCCCTTCTTCGTGCTGAATGTGCTGATGGGGCTCACCAAAATGAAGACTTGGACTTTCTTTTGGGTCAGCCAATTGGGCATGCTGGCAGGAACGATTGCCTATGTCAATGCGGGTACGGAAATTGCCAAAATTGACTCCTTGCGGTCAATTTTGTCACCAGGCTTGATCGGCTCGTTTGTGTTGTTGGGTATATTCCCATTGCTGATGAAAAAAGTCCTCGATTTCTTCAAAAAACGCAAAGTCTATGCTCGCTGGAACAGCGTGAAACCCAAAACCTTTGACCGCAACCTCATCGTCATCGGTGCAGGCGCAGGCGGCTTGGTCACTGCTTTGATTGGCGCAGCCGTCAAAGCGAAAGTGACCTTGGTGG
This sequence comes from Polaromonas sp., assembly GCA_031390045.1. Lineage (GTDB taxonomy): Bacteria > Pseudomonadota > Gammaproteobacteria > Burkholderiales > Burkholderiaceae_C > Aalborgiella. Next base: position 5,035 of record JANMTB010000209.1, on the reverse strand, counting down.
AAGCCCACAAAATGGGCGGTGATTGTTTGAACTTTGGCTGCGTACCGAGTAAGGCCATCATCAAATCCGCCAAGCTAGCTCACCAAATGCGATATGCCGACCATTACGGCTTGAAAGCAGTCATACCAGCCTTTGACTTCAAAGCCGTGATGCAGCGCATTCACGACATCATTGCCGCTATTGCCCCGCACGACAGCGTCGAGCGATTCACTGGCTTAGGCGTGGATGTGGCGGAAGGCTACGCCAAAATCGTCAACCCATGGACGGTTGAAATTGCCATGAAAGATGGCAGCAAAAAAACGCTGACCACACGCAGCATCGTCATCGCTGCTGGTGCCAGCCCCGTGGTGCCGCCATTGCCTGGTATTGAAGAATCTGGCTATGTGACCAGCGACACGCTCTGGGATGCTTTTGCCAAACTAGACGTCATCCCTAAACGCTTGGTGGTTCTCGGCGGCGGGCCGATTGGTTGCGAATTGGCACAAAGCTTTGCACGACTAGGTTCTGTGGTGTCACAAATCGAAATGGCTCCGCGTATTTTGATTCGGGAAGACGAAGAAGTATCCAGCTTCGCGCAAAAAGCACTCACCGCAGACGGCGTGCAAGTCATGACATCACACAAAGCCTTGCGCTTTGAAAACGCCAATGGCGTGAAAACACTGATCGTTGAGCATAGCGGAACAGAAAAACGCATTGAGTACGATGAAGTTATTTGCGCTGTGGGCCGCATAGCCCGCCTCAAAGGTTATGGCTTGGAAGATTTGGGTATTCCAACTCAGCGCACAGTGGACACCAACGAGTATCTAGAAACCATATACCCCAATATTTACGCAGCTGGCGATGTGGCTGGACCTTACCAGTTTACCCACACGGCCTCGCATCAAGCGTGGTATGCAGCTGTGAACGCGCTGTTCGGTACTTTCAAAAAGTTCAAAGCCGACTACCGCATCATCCCTGCAGCCACATTTATTGACCCCGAAGTGGCACGCGTTGGTTTGAACGAACTTGAAGCGAAGGCGCAAAACATCGCCTACGAAGTCACTAAATATGGCATTGACGACCTAGACAGAGCCATTGCCGACAGCGAAGCGCACGGCTTCATCAAGGTGCTGACCGTGCCGGGCAAAGACTCAATTTTGGGTGTGACCATCGTGGGTGTGCATGCGGGTGATTTGCTGGCTGAATACGTTCTGGCGATGAAGTATGGCTTGGGGCTCAACAAAATACTGGGAACTATCCACACCTACCCGACTCTAGCTGAAAGTAACAAATTCGTCGCGGGTGAGTGGAAGCGAGCGCATCAACCTGTGAAACTACTGGAATATGTCAAAAAATACCATGATTGGCGCAGAGGCTGAATGTCAAATGTTAGGATATCCATGAAACTAATTATCAATTATTTTGCTGCTATTTTTATAGCAATATTTGCAATATTTACGCCGACTAGCGTCGTTTTAGCACAGTCTTTTGATCACAGTTACGCGGCTTACGATGCGCAGCTCAAAAAACACGTTAAATGGCTACCCGACGGTAAGCAAAGCCGTGTGAACTACAAAGGTTTTGCAGCAGAGCGTGCAGAATTAACCAAAACTTTGGATTCACTCAGCGCCGTTACACCCGCCCAGTTCGCCACTTTCAACAAAGAGCAACAAATGGCGTTTTTAATCAATGCATACAACGCCTTCACGGTTGAACTGATTTTGGCCAAGTACCCCGATGTCAAATCCATCAAAGACCTAGGCAGCACCTTTTCTAGCCCGTGGAAAAAAAGCTTTTTCAAGCTCCTAGGAGAAGAGCGAAATTTGGATTGGATTGAGCATGACAAACTACGCCCTACAGGTAAAAACATCATCAACGGTGGCTACCAAGATCCACGTATTCACGTCGCCATCGTCTGCGCCAGCATTGGCTGCCCTGCCCTGCCGCCTGAGGCCTTCACCGCTACCAAGCTAGATGCGCAGCTTGAGTCAGGTATGGTCAAATTTGTAGGTGACAAAACCCGCAATCGTTATGCCGATGGCAAACTGCAAGTCTCCAGCATCTTCAAATGGTTCAAAGACGACTTCGAAAAAGGTTACAAAGGCTTTGGCAAAGTCGAAGATGTTTTTGCCAAATACGCCGATACTTTAAGCAATGACGCTGCCATTCAAGGACAAATTCGTGCCAAAACCGTTCCTATCAGCCATCTCGATTACGACTGGTCTCTTAACGATACTGGTCGCTAAGAGCATTGCTGCCGCAGAGATTAGCGCTTTTTCTGCAGCAATTGGCGCTACAGTACCTGCACCGTGGCAATTTGTTGCGCTGCCTGAGCGCTATGCCAAGCCGCTTTCAGCGATAGATGTAGCAGACATTGAGGGTAAAAAAGCTTTGCGTCTGCGTGCAGATAAGTCTTGGGGAACAGTAGCTCACCCTTGGGCTGGAGCGGCTCAAACCATTCAATTTCAATGGCGACTAGACAAACCGTTACCGCAAGCCAGTTTCAAAACTAAAGCGACCGAAGACGCTGCACTCAAAGTCTGCGCCAGCTTTGATATGCCCGCCGATAGGATGCCCGCTGGCGAACGCACGTTGTTCAAATTAGTGCAGGTTTTCAGTCGCGAAAAGCTGCCTACCGCGACCCTGTGCTACGTGTGGGCCAACTCAGAACTTGTTGGCAGCATTCATGCCAGCCCCACGACAGCACGTGTGCGCTACATGGTGGTTGACAGTGCAGCATCGTCATTAAAAGAGTGGAAATCACACAAACGCAATCTTTCAGAAGACTTTTTGAAAGCGTTCGGCACAGAAACTCAAACCGTTCCGGCTGTGACTGCTATCATCGTAGGAGCGGATTCTGACAACACTCAAGGTAGCAGCCTAGGCTACGTGTCCGATATTATGGTGCAACCCTAACAACAATAAAAACCTTTGAAGTTTTTACATGTCGATTAAAAAACTAGTTTTTCTAGGCGCTGGTCACGCACATTTGTACACCTTGGCAGCTTTTAAAAAAGCGCCACGTATTGATACTGACTTTCACCTCATCACACCGTATGATCACGTGGTCTACTCCGGCATGGTGCCGGGCATGGTGGCTGGGCATTACAGCGCGGATGATTGCACGATTTCCTTACCAAACCTGTTAGCCAAAACCCCCATCAAAATCACTTACGCTGCATGTACAGGCATTGACACCGAGACCCAGCACCTGCGTTTGGGCAATGGCACTGTCTTGCATTACGACATGCTCAGCCTTGACACGGGCTCGGTGATGGAAAAAGATGTGATTGACACGCATATACCTGGCGCAAAAGAACACGCAGTTTTCGTGAGACCCCTAGAGCAATTCGTCAAACTTTGGCCGCAAGTGTTAGAACACGCGCAAACGCGCGCCTTGCGCATCAGCGTCATCGGTGCGGGCGCAACGGGTATTGAGTTGGCGATGGCGCTGCAGTTTCAACTGCCGCATTGCCATATCAGCTTGATCACTGGGCCTGAGCCGCCGGCTACAGGTTATTCTCCCGGCTTGCAAAACTGTGTCATGCAAGCTTTAAAAAATCGCAACATCACCGTGTTGCAAGACAGCTGCGTACGCATGGATGCGACGCAACTCTACTTGGCATCAGGCGCTAGCCTAGCTTGCGATATGCCGCTCTTAACAATAGCTGGCCATGCACCGAGTTGGCTGGCGGACACTGGCTTGGCTTTGGACGAGCGCGGTTACTTGTCGGTCAATGCATTTCAGCAGTCAACGTCACACCCGAATGTATTTGCAGCTGGCGATATTGCCTCACGCGTGGACACGCCGCATGCCAAAAGCGGCGTCTTTGCTGTCCGCACTGGCCCCGCTCTCTATGCCAACTTGCTGGCTAGTGTGATGAAACAGCCCAAAAGCCATCCGCTGAAACCACACCCCGTCGTGCAACGAACTTTGAATCTGATCTCCTGCGGCGAGCGTATAGCTATTGCGAGTTGGGGAAATGTGACTTTGCAAGGAAAATGGGTTTGGCGTTGGAAAAATGTCATAGATAATCGCTGGCTGCGACTCTATAAGCGATAAAGCGAACTTTATAAACAATGAAAACACTGCTACTATTCAACTACGACTGGGACGCCGATGGCTTCGAGCGGCTCGCCAAAGTACGCGGACAAGTGCGGGAAAATCAGTTTTCCTCACGTGGTTTTGACTTGTTTTCATTCCCCAGCAACGTCAACTTGGTGCTGTTTGACCTAGACCGCTTCGTCAACAAGCTCGCCAAACAAGCCAAACGCGCAGGTTGGTCGGCGGTAGCGTCACAGCATGAGCAGTTCGGCACCCTAGCTGCCGCCATGCTGGCCGAAAAAATGGGCTGGCCGGGCACACCACCCGCTGCTGTCGTTGCATGCCAACACAAGCTTTACGCACGTCAGGTGCTGCTGCAAGTTTGCCCTGAAGCCAGCATCTCCTTCCAGCGTATGCCCGCCGCCTATGGCGAGCCGGTACCTGATGGTTTGAACTATCCCACCTTCGTCAAGCCCGTCAAAGCCGCATTCTCAGTCTTAGCTAAAGTCGTTCAATCGCAAGAAGAACTGCACCAATTCACTCGCTTTGGCACGTATGAGCTGTGGGTGATCAAGCGCTTGGTTGAACCCTTTGAACGCATTACCAAAAAGCTGCTGCCCCAAGCAGGCACCGCCCACAGCATGATTTTAGAAACGCCTGCCAGCGCCCCCACCGCTCAGCAATACAGCTTAGACGGCATCGCTTTTAAGGGCGACATCAAGCCGCTGGGCGTGGTCGATTCCATCATGTACCCTGGTACGCAAGCTTTCATGCGGTTTGACTATCCCAGCCGGCTGCCGCAAAACATTCAAGACCGCGCTTTGGACGTTGCGACCAAGTTTTTGACTGCTATCGGTTATTGCCATGGCTTGTTCAATATGGAGTTTTTTTACGACACTGAGACAGACAAACTCACTGTGATCGAGTTCAACCCGCGCATGGCCTCGCAGTTTGCTGATTTGTACTTGCGGGTTGATGGCGTTGACCTCTATGCCATGGCCCTAGAAATGG
>JANMTB010000183.1:0-2238 GCA_031390045.1 Polaromonas sp. | reverse complement strand
CCAAGCGCTGCGCCGTATGATGGAAGCTGAAAATTGGAAACTTCAAGCTGGTGGTAGTGTGAAAACTGTCGATGTGGTGCCAGCATACCTCTCGCGCATCACGTCTGATATCAAACTCGCTCGCCCTATGAAAATCGTCATCGATTCGGGTAATGGCATTGCTGGTGCATCGGCTCCCGCACTATTCCGAGCCTTGGGTTGCGAGGTGATTGAGCTGTTCAGCGAGGTGGATGGCAATTTTCCGAACCACCACCCCGACCCAAGCAAGCCTGAGAATTTGAACGATCTGATCAAAGCACTTGCAAGCAGTGATGCTGAGTTAGGCTTGGCGTTTGACGGTGATGGTGACCGACTAGGCATCGTCACCAAAGACGGAACAAATATTTACCCCGACCGTCAAATGGTGTTGTTTGCGCAAGATGTGCTGAGCCGTGTTCCCGGTGGTACGATTTTGTTTGATGTTAAGTGCTCGCAGCGCTTGGCACCTGCCATTACAGCTGCGGGCGGCGTGCCGTTGATGTTCAAAACCGGCCACTCCCTCATCAAAGCCAAGATGAAAGAGATTGAAAAAAATGGCGGTGCAGCGCCTTTGGGCGGTGAAATGAGTGGCCACATATTCTTCAAAGAGCGCTGGTATGGTTTTGACGATGGTTCATATGCAGGTTGTCGCATTTTAGAAATTTTGAGTAAATCGCCTGATGCGAACGCTGTACTGAACGCGCTGCCCAACAGTTTCTCAACACCCGAATTGAACGTTAAGTGTGTTGAAGGTGAATCGCCCGCATTGATTCTCAAGGCGATTGAACTCGCTCCGGCAACGTTTGCGGCCCCAGCTGTGATCAGCACCATAGACGGTTTGCGGGTTGATTGGCCAGATGGCTTTGGCTTGATTCGCGGCTCCAACACCACCCCAGTGCTGGTGTTGCGGTTTGAAGGTCACACCGAGGCGGCTTTGCACCGCATCGAAGGCGAAATGCTTGCGTTACTCAAACGCATCAAACCAGATGCAAAGATTGAAACTGCAGCGCATTGAGCTGACTAACTTAAATCGACACAGCGATTGAAGGTACTCATTGTCAAACTCTCGTCACTGGGCGATGTACTGCACACGCTGCCCGTGGTGCATGACATCAAAACAGCGCTGCCAAACGCACAGATTGATTGGGTGGTGGAGCGTTCATTTGCCGGTGTCGTGCGTCGATGCTGTGGCGTGAACAAAGTCATCACATGCGAATTACGCAAATGGCGAAAGTCACCTTTTAGCGGAGAAACAAAAAATGAGTGGCGTGCTTTTACATCCGACTTGCAGTTTGAAAAATACGATGCCGTGATAGACCTACAAGGTTTAACCAAATCAGCCGCTGTCGCATGGCTCGCAAAACTATCACTAAGCGGAAAGCGCTATGCCATGGCGAATCGCACAGAAGGATCAAGCTATGAAGCACCTACGCGTTGGGTGGCTGACGTGGCGATTCGTTTAGAGCCGCACATTCATGCCGTGCAAAGGGCGCGTGAGTTGTGCGCAAAGGCTCTTGGTTATCAAAACAGCCTTGTGCAACAAAAAAATATATTATTTGGACTGCTAAACAGTGTATTTATTGCTGATAACGCTATGAATAATATAGCAAAAATGGTTGTTTTTGCGCATGGAAGCTCTCGTGAAGACAAGCTATGGCCCATCGACAATTGGGTAGAGCTAGGTCTTCGCTTACATGAAGAAGGCTTGGGTGTTGCGATCGTGCATGGCAGTGACGAAGAAAAGCTTCGAAGCGAGAAGATTGCAAAAGAACTCATCAAGTGTCAAGTTGAAGTTAGCGTTTTGCCACGTTTGGGTTTAGATGCATTGCTCGATGTGCTGGGCAGTAGTGCCGGTGTGGTCGGCGTAGACAGTGGCCTGAGTCACATGGCGGTTGCTTTGGGTTTGCCGCATGTACAAATTTATAACTTTGACACAGCTTGGCGGACTGGGCCGCTTGCATCAAATCAATCAGCTCGCCAAGTCAGTATTTACGCGCAACCTACGCCGACGGTAGACGCAGTGTGGCAAGCTTGGTTCGCCGTGAATAGTCAAACTCAAACGGCATGATACTGACTCTCTATTCGTTTTTGATGTGGTGTGCGCAGCCATTTTTACGACGCAAACTAGCTCGTCGTGGCATTGCAGAGCCAGGTTATTTGCTCAATATTGAAGAGCGCTTTGGTCAGTACGAACTACCAGCCATTAAAAAATCCTCTACC
>JANMTB010000150.1:0-8106 GCA_031390045.1 Polaromonas sp. | reverse complement strand
GCAAAAAGACTACATCGTGTGGGACATGTGCTGCGGTGTGGGTAATTTAGAGGTCAAACACAGCAACCCGCGCAACATCTACATGTCCACGCTGGACGAGGCCGACGTAGACGTGATGAAAGCCACCAAAACCTGCGTGGCGGCGCAGCGCTTTCAATACGACTATTTGAACGACGACATTGATGATTTTGGCCAGATTGACTACAGCTTGACCGACAAAGTACCCGCTGGGCTGCGGCAGGCGATTGCGGACGGGAAAAAGATACTGGTGTTGATTAATCCGCCGTATGCGGAGGCTACGAGTGGCGGCAATACTGTCGTAGGCGCTGAGTCAACAAGCAAAGAAGGTGTTGCTAAAACCAAGTTCGCTGCTACAGCAATGTCCGCTTATGGCAAAGCTAGTAACGAACTTTTCACACAATTTGTGGCACGCATTGCATTAGAAATCCCAACTGCGACATTAGCTATGTTTTCTACGTTGAAGTATGTGAATGCGCCAACATTGGAAACATTTAGGCAAGTATGGAAAGCTACGTATTTAGATGGTTTTGTAGTGCATTGCCAAGCATTTGAAGGCTTGAAAGGTAACTTTCCTATTGGTTTCTTGGTTTGGAAAACCAATCAAAAAGTTGCAAAAAAACTCGCCATTACTGAGGTTTCAACTGAGGTTTTGGATAAAAAAGCTCAAGCAATTGGAGAAAAAAGCTTTTTTAATGTCTCAAATGATCAAATGCTGACAAACTGGATTGAGCGTCCTAAAACTAACAAAAAAGAGATTGTTCCTTTAAAAAATTCAGTATCCCCAGCTACGGTAACTAAAGACTTGAGGGGTACAAAATGGTCAGATGGCGCAATCGGCTATATGTTGAGCGGTGGAAATGACTTACAACATGCCACTCAGCATACAGTGATTTTTTCTTCAGGCTATGGAAGTGCACGTGGTTATTTTGTAAATCCTGAAAACATTTGGAAAATAGCAATAGTTTTCTCAGTACGACAACTTGTTCAGCATACTTGGTTGAATCACAACGATCAATTTTTGCAGCCTAATGTTGCACCTTCGGAAGAATTCAAAACCGATTGCCTACTTTGGATGCTTTTTCACGGCAAAAACTGCGCTGCCAGCGCCGATAACCTCGAATGGAACGGCAAAAACTGGTCTATCGTCAACCACTTTATCCCGTTCACCGAGGATGAAGTCGGCGCAAACGGGCGGTTTGAGTCGGATTTTATGGTCAAGTATTTGGCGGGCTTGAAGCTGTCGCCAGAGGCAAAAGCCGTTTTAGCTACTGGCAAAACCCTGTGGCAAGCCTACTTCAAAGACATCGACAAAGATGGCCGCACCGTGCGCGACGAGCTGAAGCTGAACCGCCCAGACGTCGGCTGGTACCAAATCCGCAACGCCCTGAAAAAACGCAACGAAAGCGGTGACGCCGTGCCCGTGGACTTCAGCGCCTTTGAAGATACCTATAAAACCCTGGGCGACAAGCTGCGTCCTCAGGTGTATGAGTTGGGGTTTTTACGGGTGTAAGGCATTGAAGGCAGCTACCCCGTCGCTACGCGCCACCCCTTCGTACCGAAGGGGAATTTAAACGCTAATTTGCTATATATTTAATAGCTAATTAGGCAATAAATACGCCGGCTAGAGGCATATTTAACCCTGTTTTCGTGTCTTTACGCGTTTTGCACAGCTTTGATCATGTCTGCCGCCTTCTCCGCCACCATGATGACGGGCGCGTTGGTGTTGCCCGCCACGATGCGCGGCATGATCGAAGCATCGACAACGCGCAGGCCACTCAAACCGTGTACGCGCAATTCGCTGTCCACCACGTTAAACGGGTTGGCTTGCGGGCCTTCCAGCGGCCCCATTCTGCAGGTGCCAACGGGGTGGTAAATGGTGTCACCGTAGTTGCGGATGACGGTTTCAATTTCTGCGTCGGTTTTAGCATTGGCCGTTGTGGCCAGCTCTTGGCCACGGTAGCCGGCGAGGGCGGGTTGGCTCAAAATGGTGCGCATTTGCTTGAAACCTTGTACCATGCGGCGCATGTCGTCGGGGTCGGCTAGGAAGTTGGGGTCAATCAGTGGTGCTGCCAGGGGGTTGGCGCTGGCTAGGGTGACGCGGCCACGGCTTTTCGGACGCATCAGGCAAACGTGGCTAGAGTAACCGTGTCCAAAGGTGGGCTTGCGACCATGATCAACGAGTTTGCCAATGACGAAGTGAAATTGCAGGTCAGGTGTGGACTCGTCGGGGCTGGTTTTGATGAAGCCGCCTGCTTCGGCAAAATTCGTCGTCAACATGCCGGTGCGGTGCTTGCGCCACTCAAAAATGCCTTTGATGGCTTGAACCAAACCACTCAATGACACGCCAAACAAGTCTTTCAAATGCGGCGCGTTGACCACTTGCACAATATCAATATGATCATGCAAATTTTCACCCACGCCGGGTAAATCATGTACCACTGCGATGCCGTGTTGCTGCAATTGCGCCGCAGCGCCTATGCCAGACAGCATCAATATTTGCGGTGACTGCAACGCGCCGGCGCACAACAAGACTTCTTTAGAAGCCTTGATTTGCTTGGTTTCATTGCCATGTCGGTATTCCACGCCGACTGCACGCTTGTCTTCCGTCAAAATCCGCGTCGTGTAGGCGCTTGTGATGACGGTCAGGTTAGGGCGCGCTAAATTAGGTGTTAAGTAACCTTTAGCAGCACTCCAGCGTTCGCCATTTTTGTGGGTAACTTGGTGCATGCCTAGGCCGTGTTGCTCTGCGCCGTTGAAGTCTTTGCTTTCGGGGTGACCAGCTTGCTTGCCTGCTTCGATGAAGATGGGGCCGTATTTGCTGGGGCTGCGCAAGTCCATCACATTCAAAGGACCGCCTGTACCGTGGAATGAGGCATCTTTCACATCAAAAGTGCGCTCGTTGTTTTCGGCTTTTTTAAAGTAGGGCAACACGTCAGCGTAGCTCCAGCCAGGGTTGCCTTGCTCGACCCAGTGGTCGTAGTCCGCTTTGTGGCCGCGCATGTAAACCATGGCGTTGATGGAGCTAGAGCCACCCAGCACCTTGCCACGCGGCTGATAGCCTTTGCGGCCATTCAGCCCAGCTTGTGGCGTGGTTTCAAACCCCCAGCCTGCGGCGCCAGTCTGCGCCAACAGCGCTAAGCCAGCGGGGCAATGAATCAGCACGTTGCTGTCAGCAGGGCCAGCTTCGAGTAAAGCCACTTTAATAGCGGGGTTTTCTGAGAGTCGGGATGCCAACACGCAGCCCGCAGAGCCGCCGCCAATGATGATGTAGTCGAACATGAATAATTTGCCTAAAACTGTACTGTGTAGCAATATATATGACCGTAGAGTAAATATCTAAGGAGCTCATACCAATGAACGCCCCGATTTACCCTGATGGGAAGAGTAAAAATTGAAGCAGTTGTCAAAGTCTATCAAATTAAATTGCACACAATTTAATTGCGTGCTATAATTCATCCATGAATGCAGTTAACCCCATCGAAAAGTCTGAAACATCGAGCAATAACCCCGCTTTGTTGTTAGACAACCAGCTGTGCTTCGCTTTGTATTCCACTTCGTTAGCCATGACGAAGTTGTACAAGCCATTGCTGGAGACGCTGGGCTTGACTTATCCGCAGTATTTGGTGATGTTGGTCTTGTGGGAGCGCGATGGTTTGATGGTGTCTGAGCTAGGCGAGCGCTTGTTTTTAGATTCAGGCACGTTGACGCCGCTGCTCAAGCGCTTGGAATCTGCCCATTTGATTTCCCGTATTCGTGACGTCCAAGATGAGCGCCGCGTGCACATCAACTTGACTGCTGCTGGGCAGGACCTCAAAATCCAGGCCGCCCATATTCCAAATTGCGTTTTAAAAGCCAGCCAGTGCAGCTTGCCAGACATCATGGCTTTAACGCAGCAAGTGCAGATGCTGAGAACAAATTTAAACCCGCCTCTTGCTGAGGCATAACCTGAAAGTAAAGAAAATTATGACAACCAAAATCGAAAAAGTTTTGTATAAAGCCAACGCTACAGCCACAGGTGGTCGTGACGGCACAGCTGTTAGTTCTGATGGTTTGTTGAACATTAAGCTCGCGCCGCCGAAAGAACTCGGTGGCATGGGTGGTGCAACGAATCCTGAACAATTGTTTGCAGCCGGTTACGGCGCGTGTTTCATGGGCGCCATGAAGCACGTGGCTGGTATGAAAAAAATAACGATTCCAGCGGATACGAATGTCAACGCGACCGTCGGAATTGGTCAAATTCCTGCTGGTTTCGGTATCGAAGCGCAGCTGGTGGTGAGTTTGCCGGGCATGGATCGCGCAGTCGCGCAAGACTTGATCGACACAGCGCACCAAGTCTGCCCATATTCAAATGCCACACGTGGCAACATTGAAGTGAGTGTGACATTGGCATAACTGCTGGTCACACAACCCGCCCCGATTGTCGCGGCGGGTTGTTTCGTTTAAAGTAGTGTCATGAACACACATCAATTCTTAATCAGCCAAGACCCCAAAGACCAACTGAAGCGAACCCAGCTTCGTACCGTGGAAGACGCGCCACTGGCAGACGGCCAAATTCGGCTGCGGGTAGATCACTTTGCGCTGACGTCAAACAATATCACTTATGCCGCCTTTGGCGATGCAATGAACTATTGGAATTTTTATCCAAGTGGCGTTGAGGGCTGGGGCATTATTCCCGTGTGGGGGTTTGCGACAGTCACGCAGACTAAGCATGCAGATGTTGCACTGGGTGAAAAACTATACGGTTACTATCCGATGGCTAGCAGCGTGGTACTTGAGCCAACAAAGCTCAATGACAAAAGTTTTGTAGATGGTGCAGCGCACCGCAAAGAGCTGCATCCTGTTTATAACCAGTACATGCGCACGACGGCTGACCCGTTCTACTCGCCCGACACGCAAGCCGTTCAAGCTTTGTTAAGACCCCTCTTCGTCACCTCGTGGTTGATCGATGATTTTTTTGATGACAATAAATTCTTTGGCGCAAATACAGCCATATTGTCTAGTGCATCTAGCAAAACAGCGTATGGTACGGCGTTTCAAATGAAGCAACGTGAAGGCATTGAGGTGATAGGTTTAACGTCGCCCAGCAATGTGGCTTTTTGCGAAAGCTTGGGCTGCTACCACCGCGTGTTGACTTACGAGCAGCTTGACCAAGTTAAAGCTGATGCAGGCTGCGTTTACATTGATTTTGCAGGTAATGCTACTTTAAGAAGCAATATCCACACGCGATTTACAAACTTGAAATACAGCTGCTCAATAGGTGGCACACATGTAGAAAACTTGGGTGGCTCCAAAGGATTAGCCGGCCCTCGTGCGATTTTGTTTTTCGCGCCAGCGCAAATCAAAAAGCGTATTGAAGAATGGGGCGGTGCAGAATTTGGCAAGCGCATGGTGTTGGCTTGGCAGGGTTTTACCCACACGGTGACTCAAGCATCACCGCCCTGGCTGTCAACGCAGCACCATCTCGGTGCTGACGCTGTGACGACAGCTTACGCACAGGTTTTGGCTGGACGTGGCGACCCGCGTGTGGGGCATATTTTGTCGTTGAGTTAGTTGCGTGGTTAGGCTGTTGTATTCGTAGGTTTGAGTTCACGCAGCTCATCGCGCAAACTTCTTACTTCGGCGCGTAAATTGCCAATTTCATGCATCAAATCGCGTTCAATTTGCCGCTCTTCGGTTTCCACCAACATGGCGGCGACCGAAGCCGTCACCAGCGACAGCACCGCCAAACCAAGCAATACCACGACAACTGCAAAGGCACGTGAGGCATGCGTGCTGGGCACAATATCGCCATAACCAACCGTCGCAGCGGTGGTAAATGCCAGCCATAAGCCATCGCTGAAGGTCAGAGCACGCGGCTCCAATAGCCAAAAGCCAACGCCCCCTAAACTTAGAATCAACAAACAAAGTACAAGCGAGTAAAGTAAACCACGTCGGGTGATCAATTGTTTGCGGTTTTGCCAAGTTTTCATTAGTCATACTGTAACCAGTCCGATGGCCAGATGCTTGACTTGTATCAAGAAGGCGAATCAAGGTAGACTGCAAACTGACAGTCAGATTCATCATGCAGGATCGTCAGGGGAAGATCCACAAGAACAAAAGGTAAGCGGCATGAAAGTGGCCTTTTTGTCAGACATTCACGCCAATATCCAGGCGTTTGACGCTTGCTTGGCTCATGCGCGGGCGCAGGAGGTTCAACAAATCGCGCTGCTTGGTGATTTGGTGGGCTACGGTGCCGACCCTGTGGCGGTGGTTCAGAAGGTGCAGTCGCTGGCTGCAGCCGGTGCTTGGGTCATCAAAGGCAACCACGATGCGATGGCTGTATCGCCGCCCGCACAAGTGAGCAGTGTGGGTGAAAGCACAGCAGCATGGACGCATGCACAGCTCGACAACCAGCAACGAGATTTTTTAGACAAACTACCGCTAACGCTGCTACAAAACAAGCTTTTCTTGGTGCATGCCAGCGCAAACGAGCCCGAGCTGTGGCGCTATGTGGTTGATGAGCGATCGGCTGGTGCAAGTTTAGATGCCGCCGCAACATGGCCAGAGGTTCGTTATGTGTTTGGTGGCCATGTGCATGAGCAAACGCTGTATTACCAAGGGGCTGGCTCAAAATTGATGCGCTTCATCCCAACCTCGGGGGTGGCTGTGCCCATGCCCAAACATCGCTATTGGTTGGCCACGATGGGCTCCGTTGGGCAACCCAGGGATGGCAATGCACAAGCCATGTACGCCGTGTTTGACACCGAAAAATGTCGCCTCACGTTTCACCGCGTGGCCTACGACCATGAGGCTGCGGCGGCAGCCATTCGGCAAGCAGGTTTGCCAAGCTATTTTGCTGACAGGCTGGAGCTGGGACGATGAAGTTACTGCTAAGCGGCACCCAATTGGATGGTTTCACCATCGATGCTTGCATCCATCACGGCAGCATGGCACATATCTACAGCGTGCATTACACCGAGGGCAATGCCAGCGGCGCAGTTGATCCGGGTTTCCCCATGGTCATGAAAATCCCCCGCATGACGGCTGGCGATGGGGCGGAAACCATCGTCAGTTTTGAGGTTGAACAGCAAATCCTGCAAGAATTGACAGGTTCGCATGTGCCAAGATTTGTGGCGGCAGGTGACTTGGAGCACATGCCCTATTTGGTGATGGAGCATGTGGCGGGCCAAGTTTTGCAAGATTGGCTAGACGCGCCAAAACTGCCAGAGGTCGATGCCTTGGTGCGTTTGGGTTCGTCGCTGGCCTTGGCCGCGCATAGTTTGCACCAGCAAAACACCGTCCATCTCGATTTGAAGCCGGGCAATGTCATAGTTCGACCCAATGGCAGTGTTGTTCTGATAGATTTTGGCTTGTCTTGGCACGCTCATTTTCCGGACTTGTTGGCGGAGGAGCTGCGCAAAGCCGTAGGCTCGCCCGCTTGGATTGCGCCCGAACAAATTGTCGGCGTACGGGGCGACTTGCGCAGCGATATTTTTGCGATCGGTGTGATGCTGTATCAATTGGCGACGGGAGAATTTCCTTTTGGCGAACCGGAGACTGCGGCTGGCATGCGGCAACGGCTTTGGATGGATCCACCACCACCGCGCAAGTTGCAACCCACGACACCACCGTGGTTACAGGAAATCATCCTGCGCTGTTTAGAGCCTGAAGCCGCCAAACGCTACCCCTCAGCCGCACATTTGGCATTTGATCTGCGGCATCCTGAACATGTCATCGTGACAGACAGGGGGCGCAAAACGAAAAGCACAGGGTTTGTGACGCATTTCAACCGCTGGCTGATCGCCGCAGGCATGTTCTACAAACCCAGCGCATGGCCGACACAGCTGCTATCAGAGGTGCCTATTGTGATGGTGGCTGTGCCGCAGAAAGACACGCAAGACACCACACTGTATGCGTTGCGAAAAACGGTAGAGAATGCACTCGGCACCCAGCCAGGTGCCAAGCTGGCGTGTGTCACGGTGATTTCAGACATGGAAACGCAAACCACCAGCGATGACAACAGCGAAACCAGCATGCACCGCAAGTACCTCAGCCGCTTGCGGCATTGGGCGCAACCTTTGGACCTGTCTGGTCATCAAACCTCGT
>JANMTB010000143.1:0-1955 GCA_031390045.1 Polaromonas sp. | reverse complement strand
CATTAAATTCTATAAAAATCATGCAAAACATCACCGTTCGCCCCGCCACGCAAGGCGATGTCCCCGCCATCACCGCCATCCACATCCGCGCTTGGCAAATTGCCTACGCCGGCATCATGGCCGATGAGCATTTGGATGCCTTGTCCACCGATAAACGCCAAGCCTTCTGGCGCGACGCCATCGAATACTCCGAGCCACAAGTCTGGGTAGCCATGGGCTCCACCAAAACCGGCGAAAAAGTCGTGGGCTTCGTAGGCTTTGACCGCTCCCGCGATGCCAAAACCAAACCCACCACCGGCGAAATCTGGGCCGTTTACGTTGACCCCGAGCATTGGGGCAAAGGCGTAGGCCTAGCCCTGTGGGACGCCGCTCGTGAAGGCATGCTAGAAGAGGAATTCACAGAAGCCACCCTGTGGGTACTCGTCCAAAATGAGCGCGCCTTGCACTTCTACGACATGGCCGGCTTCAAACGCGAAATGACCACCCTGAAAACCGTCGAAGTAGGCGGCGCGAAGCTGGAAGAGATTCGTTTAAAACGATCATTAGCGTAGTTTGAATTGATTTTTGCTATTATTTTTATAGCTGAATAGGCAATAAATACAACGGCTATAGTCATATTTAAGCCTTTAATTTAATCACCAAGTCATTCTGCGGATATGCGCAGCAAGGCAGTATCAATCCAGCTTGTTTTTCCTCTGCGCTTAAGCCTGGCCAGTCAATGTTGTAGCGGATTTCGCCACTTATCAAAGTGCTGATGCAGGTACGGCAGGTGCCGTTGCGGCAGGAGGTGGGCGGGTAGATTTGGGCTCTTTCAGCGGCTTGCAGGATGGTTTGGGCGGCATCTGCTGAAAATTGTAGGTTTTCTGGCTTTACCGTGACCGTGAATGAGGCTGAGGGCATGGTTTTGCGATATTTTCAGTATTGGTTGTAGACTCAGAGACTAGCTTTTCGGCTGTATTTGTCATTATTTTAAGGAAACCCCATGTCAATTTCTATGTACTCAGCCTCAGTCCCTGTGTTTCAGCAAGCTTTGGGCGCTTTGAGCGGTATGTTGACCAAAGCCGCCGCGCACGCCGAAGCCAAGAAAATCGCACCGGAGGTGTTGTTACAAAGCCGTTTGTACCCAGATATGTTTCACATGCTGCGCCAAGTGCAAATTGCTTGCGATTTTGCCAAGGGCACTTGTGCGCGTTTAGCGGGGGTGGACGTGCCAGCGTATGAAGACACCGAAGTCACGTTTGACGATGCGCAAGCTCGCATCGCTAAAACGCTGGCTTTTATCGCCACGTTACCTGCTACCAGTATCAACGGCAGCGAAGACCGCGTCATCGTGACCCAGCCTGGCACTGCGCGTGAGCGCACGTTTTCGGGCCAAGCGTATTTGTTGACCTATGCGCTGCAGCATTTCTTTTTCCACACCACCACCGCCTATGCCATCTTGCGCCACAACGGTGTTGAAGTGGGCAAAAAAGACTTTGTAGGCGCTAATTAAGAGGCTTACTAAACCTTGACTGAAAGTTGAAAAACCTTTGATTTTGCTTGCCCCGATGGAGGGGCTCTTGGACTTTGTGCTGCGCGACATCCTCACCCGCGTGGGTGGGGTTGATCGTTGTGTGTCTGAGTTCATTCGCATAACCAATACCGAGCTGCCAGACCGCGTGTTTTATCGCGTCGTGCCTGAGTTGTTGAACAATGGGTTAACTTTTTCTGGCGTACCCGTCCGTCCGCAACTATTGGGTTCAGACCCGTATTGTTTGGCGGACAACGCGGCTGCGTTAGCGCGATTAAACCCACCCGGTATTGACCTCAATTTCGGCTGCCCTGCCAAAGTGGTGAACCGCCATGGCGGCGGTGCGGCACTATTGCAAGAGCCTGAACTGCTCTTGAAAATCGTCGCTGCTGTTCGCCGCGCCGTGCCTGCGCACATGCCGGTATCGGCCAAGATGCGCCTGGGC
>JANMTB010000095.1:0-13679 GCA_031390045.1 Polaromonas sp. | reverse complement strand
CGGTCATGGCGCGGGTGCCGTTGATGCCGACCAGCCAATCGGCCTCGGAACGGCAACGGGCGGCGTCGGCCAGCGGCAGCATTTGTTTGTCGGTGCGCAGGTGGGTGAAGCCGTCACGGATCGCCTGCGGCGTCATGGATTGCAGCCACAAGCGTGAAACGGGGTGCTTGGCCTTGCTGTACTGCTGGATCAGGCGGAAGATCAATTCCCCCTCGCGCCCCGCGTCACAGGCGTTGACAAAAGCGCTGACGTCTTTGCGTTTGGCGAGTTTGACGATGGCGTTGAGCCGCGTCTTGGTCTTGTCCATGGGCTTCAGGTCAAAATGCGGCGGAATGACCGGCAGGTTGGCAAAGCTCCATTTGCCGCGCTTGACGTCAAATTCTTCCGGCGCTTGGATCTCCAACAGGTGGCCGACAGCGCTGGTGACGACGTAGGTCTCGTTCTCAAAATGCTCGTCCAGTTTTTCAAACTTCCCAGCTATGGGCGTGAGGGCTTTAACAATGTCGTTGGCCACCGATGGCTTTTCGGCAATAACCAGTGTCTTACCCAAATTACCCAAAATTTCATTTTTCATACTTTACAATCCCTGTTCCTCGCGTGCGCACGCGCGCACCCGTACGTATTAAACATACCAAATTTTTGGACCATGTTTAAAAAATCTTTTATCGACCCTGAAAAAATTCAAAACGTGACTACTAAAAAACCAGATCCTAAATCAGCAGCGACGAAGAAAAAAACTGCCGCTTCTCCTCTGAAATCAACATCAAAGCCAGCTGCGAAATCTTCGTCAAAACCTGTTGGAAAACCTGTTACAAAGCGCATCGCTGTGCGTGACTCTGGCGTGCATGGAAAAGGGGTATTTGCCGAAATCGACATTGCCGAAGGCGAGGTTTTGATCGAATACAAAGGCGAAATCATCACCTGGCCCGAAGCCCTGCGCCGCCACCCGCATGACCCTAAAGACCCGAATCACACCTTTTATTTCTCTATTGACGACAAACATGTGATCGATGGGAAAGTAAACGGCAATTCTGCCCGCTGGATCAACCATGCTTGCAAACCCAACTGCGAAGCAGATGAAGAAAATGGTCGTGTTTTCATCAAAGCACTGCGCAATATTGCGGCTGGCGAAGAGCTGAATTACGACTACGGCTTGGTGATTGACGAGCGTTACACCCCCAAATTAAAAGCCGAATACCCGTGCTGGTGCGGTGCTAAAAAATGTCGTGGCACCTTGCTAGCGCCTAAAGGCAAAAAATAGCAGTATGAGCGTCGCAATTGCACCCATCAAATGGCCCGCCGAGGGGATTTGGGAGGCGATTGCGCCGATTTTGCCCAACTTCACTGTCGAAGTCTTGCAAGAAATCGATTCAAGCAACACCGAATTGATGCGCCGCGCCAAGGCAGGACAAATCGAACCCATCTTGCTGGTCGCCGAAAAACAAACCGCAGGGCGTGGGCGCTTAGGGCGTGAATGGCATGACCTTGCCGAACGCACAGAAACTTTGCCCGCCTTGACTTTTTCCTTAGGCTTACCACTTGCTCCCGCAGATTGGTCTGGCTTGTCATTAGCAGTGGGCTTGAGCATTGCGCAAACTTTGCACCCCGAGATTGGCCTGAAATGGCCGAATGATTTGTGGCTGAACGATCGAAAATTAGCTGGTATATTGATTGAGACTTGCGCGGTAGGTCAGCTGCGTTATGTGGTGGTGGGCGTAGGCATCAACATCACCGAGCCAGCAGAAAATCTAAATTCTCACGCCGAACCCTTGCGAAGAACACCTGCTTGGCTGCAAGAATTGCTGCCTCAGACGAGCGCACCTGACGCTTTGCTGCGCATAGCGCCCACCTTGATTCAAACCCTATTGATATTCGCTGAGCAAGGCTTTGCGCCCTTTCAAGCACGTTTTAACCAACGCGATGTGTTGCGAAATCGACAAATCAGTGTCGATGACAACCACGCAGGCGCTAATGAACTTGCAAAAACAACAGGCACGGCCCTTGGCGTCAATGGCAAGGGTGAGTTAGAGATTCTGACGGTGCAAGGCAAAATAACCATCAACAGCTCGGAGGTGAGCGTTAAACCGCTCTGAATCAAGCAACATGCTGCGTTTCCTTGTTTTACTATTGCTCGTCGTTAATGGCTTTTTCTATACTTGGTCGAATGGCAACTTAAACCAATGGGGCTGGGCAGCAAAATCTCAGCGTGAAACTTTTCGATTGAACGAGCAAATTGAACCCGAGCGGATTGTGGTTCGACCCAATGACAAACTGGCTCAAACAACTTCGCCAGAAGCAATATCAGTAACCTTCCAAACAGCTACTTCTGCACCTACATCCGCGCCAGCGCCTACAACGCCAACCCTCGTAGCCGCAGCAGCCACGCCCACCATTTGCTTAACGGCAGGCGCTTTTAACGACAGGCAAAGCAGTGCCATCAAGCAAACTTTAGATTCAAAATTACCCGCTGTGCGTTGGCGGTTTGAGACAGTCAGTGTACCAGCGCGTTGGATTGTGTACATGGGTAAATACGCCAACAACAACGCACGCGATTTGAAAAAATCACAACTTGATCAAATCAAAGTGCCGCATGAATTGTTGACGGAAAGCAAATTAGAACCTGGCTTGTCACTAGGCAGCCACGCTACGCAAGCCTTAGCCAATCAAGCGCTGCAACAGTTGGTCAAGCAAGGAGTTCGTACGGCTAGAGTTTTGCAAGAATCGCCCGAACAAAAAGCTCAAACCTTGGTTGTACCTGCTATCGATGAAGCAAATCGAACAAAACTTAATCTGGTGTATGCAGGATTAGCTTCAGTACTTGCTGGCAAATCTTTGCAAGCTTGTAAAAATTAAAATTCAAGTTTTTTTAATTTAATTTAATCTTGAATTTCGTTTAGTTTTTTAGCTTTTACTGGCAAGTTTAAATCGCAGTGTGAATAAGGCACCCGTAGGAACTTTACCGGGGTGTGCATCTTCAATGGTTAACGCGGCTTGATGCTTTTGCGCAATTTCTTGCACAATGGCCAAGCCCAAACCTGAGCCATCGGTGTTGCTGCCCAACACACGATAAAAAGGCTGCATGACCAAGTCTCGCTCGACTTCCGGAATACCTGGGCCGGTATCTTCGATCTGCAGCAAGACGGATTGCGAAGCGTATTCAGGAACGACCCTGACTGTGACAATACCTGGCTGGTCTAGCGTTGATGGCGTGTAGATCAGCGCATTGTCTACCAAGTTGCGAATCAGCTCTTTGATCAAGGTTGGGTTCGCCATCACCACGGCGTTGATGTCGCCCAACTGCACGCCTTCGTAACCCAGATCAATGTGCTTGTCCATGGCACGTGGAATGGCGTCTTGCACCACATCGCGTGTGAGCGCCACCAAATCGCAAGCTTGCAGCGTCATCACATGCCCGCCACCTTCGGCCCGCGCTAGAGCTAACAATTGATTGACGGTATGCGTCGCGCGGATGCTAGAGCGGCCGATTTGTTGCAGTGAAAGCTTCAAATCATCGGCGCTACCGCTTTGTCTCAGAGCTAAATCGGCTTGCATGCGCAGCCCCGCTAAGGGCGTTTTAAGTTGATGTGCTGCATCTGCTAAAAAGCGTTTTTGTGTCGCCATCGAATCTTTAAGCCGGGTCAACAAACCGTTCACGGAAGACACCAGTGGCACCACTTCTTGCGGCACCGAAGTTTCATCCAGCGGACTCAAATCATCCGATTTACGCGCACGAATCCTCGCCTCCAATTGGTTCAATGGCCGCGTGCCACGCACCAACGCCAACCATACCAACAGCACCGCCAGCGGCAAAATAACGAACTGCGGCAACATCACGCCTTTGATAATTTCAGTTGCCAGCACCGAGCGTTTTTCTCGGGTTTCAGCCACCTGCACCAAGGCATCACGTGCGCCAGGCACATCTGATTGAATCCAAATCGCAGCCACGCGAACAGGCAAACCACGGATTTCTTCGTCCCGCAGCTTCACTTCCCAAGCTGATGTTTTAATTGAATCTGGTGGTGCAGGAACGTCTTTTTCGCCGCTGATCAACTCGCCGCGCAAACCAATCACTTGGTAATAAATTTGGTCTGAATCGTCTGCCCGAAGGAGCTCTCTGGCGGGTTGTGGCAAGTTGAATTGCGCTTGGCCGTTTTTAACGACGACCAGCTGCGCCAAGGCTTGCACGTTGTACTCAAGCGCACGGTCAAACGGTTTGTCTGCAATGTTTTGCGCCACCAGCCATGTCAGCGCCAAGCTGGCGGGCCACAACAAGAGCAACGGCGTGAGCATCCAATCTAAGATCTCACCAAACAGCGAGCGTTGTTCGCGCTTAAAAATCCCACCCGTCAGGCCGCCCGCTGAGCTGCCAGTGTTTGGTTTTTTTACCGATTCATCCACTTGAAATCACATCAAAACTATTTAAATGAGCTCCAATCAAGGCGCAATTTTTTCTAAGCAATAGCCCAAACCTCGCACGGTTGCAATACGGATCGGGCCTTTTTCGATTTTTTTACGCAGCCGGTGAATATAGACTTCGATAGCGTTGTTGCTGACTTCTTCGCCCCATTCGCACAAGCGCTCCACCAATTGGTCTTTGCTTACCAAGCGACCACTTCGCTGCAGCAATACTTCAAGCAAACCCAATTCCCGAGCAGACAATTCCACCATCTTGCCGTCAATCGTGGCCACACGCCCTGCTTGGTCGTACTCCAGCGGGCCGTGTTTGATCATGCTGACAGCGCCGCCCATGCCGCGTCTTGTCAATGCCCGCACGCGCGCTTCTAACTCTTGTAAGCTGAACGGTTTGGCCATGTAGTCATCAGCGCCAAGATCAAGCCCCTTGACGCGCTCTTCCACACTGTCGGCAGCTGTCAAAATCAACACCGCCAATTTGGAGCCGCGCGCTCGTAGTCGTTTGAGAACTTCCAAGCCATGCATTTTGGGCAGACCGAGGTCGAGAATCAGCAAATCAAACTCGGTATTGGTCATCAAAGCTGCATCCGCCTGCGTGCCGTCTGGTACATGGTCAACCGCTGCGCCCGAGCTACGCAATGTACGCAACAGGCCATCGGCGAGGACTTGGTCGTCTTCAGCAATCAAAATTCGCATGTTTGTCTCCTACTGGGTTTTACTTGATTTTAGGCTGTTCTAGCTTTCACGCGGCTTTCACCCGTCTTGCCACAACAACCTGCAGCACGCCATGCATAAATTGCACGAAAGATATTGCACAATACTCCTGTGCTCAACGTCTTACAAATCACCTTCCCCTTTTTCGCCCTTGTTTTATGCGGCTACATCGCCGCCCGCAAAGGCATTTTGCCGCTGGCAGCCATTCCGGGCTTGAACAGTTTTGTGCTATTTTTCGCACTGCCCTGCATGCTGTTTCGCTTTGGCGCGTCCACGCCGATTGCGCAATTGCTAGACGCCAGTGTGTTTGGCATTTACCTGTTTTGCGCCTTGG
Organism: Polaromonas sp.; assembly: GCA_031390045.1. Classification (GTDB taxonomy): domain Bacteria; phylum Pseudomonadota; class Gammaproteobacteria; order Burkholderiales; family Burkholderiaceae_C; genus Aalborgiella. The sequence goes on along the minus strand of JANMTB010000095.1, from coordinate 8,218 downwards.
TGATGGTGGCTTTCACGATTGCGGTCACTAAAAACTCGCGCATTGGCTGGAACGACGCATCATTAGGCGCACTCGTCGCCGCGTTTCCGAACACAGGCTTCATGGGTGTGCCCTTGTTAGTCGCACTGTTAGGCCAAGCAGCTGCTGGCCCAGCGATCATCACCATAGTGATCGACATGGTTATCACCAGCTCGCTGTGCATTGCCCTGTCGCGCCTAGACGGCGCGGACGAGCACGGCTTCAGCAAAGCCGCGAAAAACGCGCTCAAAGGCATGCTTGCCAACCCGATGCCGTGGTCCATTCTGCTAGGCGCCTTAGCCTCCGCCGTCAGCCTGACCCTCCCCAAACCCGTAGCAGTCACCGTAGGCCTACTAGCCGACGCCGCCTCTCCAGTAGCACTTTTCACCATAGGCGCCGTATTAGCCCGCTCGCAAATGAATACCCCAGAAAATACCCACCAAGCTATACCCTATGCAGATTATTTACCTGTGGCAGGCATTAAATTATTCATTCACCCCTTATTAGTATTGTTGGTTGCAGTGTCAGCCAAACAAATGGGTGCCCCCTTAGATAGATTCACATTAATAACCCTGGTATTGGTCGCCGCATTACCCAGCGCAAGTAATGTATCGATGTTGGCCGAACGCTTTGGAGCAAATAATGGCCGTATAGCGCGGATTATTTTGGTATCGACCGCGATGGCGTTTTTGACGTTTTCAGGTGCAGTAGCGTTATTAAAGCCTTAATTTTGCTATATATTTAATAGCTGTATAGTCAATAAATACGCCGAATAGAGTCATTTTTTACTGAATTTTAGCCATAATACATCAAATCGCCAACGGATCCACATCAATCGCCCAGCGGATCATGCCTTTTTGTTTGGTGTTTTGCAAGACACCCTGCCATTGGTTCAAAAATAACTGCAAAGCCTTGCGCGAGTGGGATTCGACCAGCATTTGGGCGCGCTCTACGTTGGCGATGCGTTGGATGGTCATGGGAACGGCTGGGTAGAGGGTGATGTGCTCGAAACCGGGGACGGAATCGGCTAATTCAGCAGCCGATTCACTGGCAGCCGTTAAAAACGCTTGGGCGGCTTCTTGGGTGCGGGCTTCGGCTCTAACCAACGCGCTGTAACCAAAAGGCGACATGGCTGCAGCTTCGCGCTCTTTGAGTTGCTGCGCGGCAAAACCGGCAAAGTCGTGTTTTTTGAGCGCCAAATACAAGGGGTGCTGCGGGTGATGGGTTTGCACCCACATCTCGCTGGCAGCGCCTTGTGAAGCTTCGCGCCCTGCACGGCCAGCCGCTTGCATCAAGAGGCTGAACAAGCGTTCTGGCGCACGGAAATCGCTGGAAAACAAAGCGCCATCGGGGTTAATCGCCGCAACAAGCGTGATATTGCGGAAATCGTGCCCTTTGGCGATCATTTGCGTGCCGACCAAGACATCCACCTCGCCCGCATGCACTTGCGCCAGCTGCTGCTGCAAGGCGCCTTTGAGCTTGGTGGTGTCAGCGTCAATACGCGAGATGCGTACTGGTGAGCCGTCAGGTCGCGTCACGTGCGACAACAACTCAGCCAATTGCTCTTCCAGCTGCTCCGTGCCACGACCAATGGTGGTGATGTCCAAATTGCCACAAGCAGGGCAAGTACGGGGCACGCGCTGGGTGAAACCACAGTGGTGGCAGCGCAAAGTGCGATCGATTTTGTGAAAAACGCGGTAGGCGCTGCAATGCGGGCACTCGCTCTTCCAACCACAATCGCCGCAATGCAACACCGGTGCAAAACCACGGCGGTTGAGGAAAAGCATGGCTTGCTCGCCACGGGCGATGCGCTCTGTGATTGCTACCAACAGCGGGGGCGACAACACCGTCTTTTTGGGCTGATGCTCCATGTTGACGGTGATGACTTTGGGCAGCACGCCGCCACCAATGCGCTCTGCCATGGTCAGCCGCAGATAGCGCCCTGCTGAATCGTCAGGCCGCAAACTGCTGTGGTGCCAGCTTTCAAACGACGGGGTGGCGGAACCTAAAACGACCTTTGCGCCTTCGAGTTTGCCTCTATAAACCGCCAAATCACGGGCGGAGTAGCGTGCACCTTCTTGGCTTTTGTAGCTGGGGTCGTGTTCTTCATCAACGACGATGAGTTTCAAATGCGGCATGGATGCAAAAATCGCCATGCGTGTGCCCAAAACGACGCGCGCTGTGCCCATGTGCGCAGACAACCAGCTTTTCAGCCGCTGTGGGTTCGTCATGCCGCTGTGCAGGGAGACCACGGCATCGTCGCCGTAGATGGGGCAAATACGCTCTCGGACGCGGCTTTCTAGCTGTGGTGTGAGATTGATCTCTGGCACCATCATCAGTACCTGCGAGTTCGGGTCGTTTTGCAGCGCTTCTAGGGCCGCACGAAGATAAACTTCGGTTTTGCCACTGCCTGTTGCGCCAAACAACAGAAAAGGGCCATTTTCAGTGCTTATTTTGGCTGTAGCCGACGATTGTTCTGTATTTAATGCTACGTTATTTATAGCAAAATTAGTTTTTGAAGCTTCTGTAGCTCCTACTACAACTGCAGGCCCAGAGATTTCTTTACCTGAAATTTTTGTGCGCTTCAAACGGCGTTCAACTTGCAAAGCATCTAGCGTTCGCAACTGCGGCGGTAAGGCTGCCAAGGCGACTTCGCCTAAGGAACGCTGGTAATAACTGGCCGTGAAATCTATCAGTTTTAACCACGACGTACTGACCGGCTGGATACCTAGATCAGCGGTGACCGCTTTGAAATCAATGACTTTTCCCTGCGCACCAAGCAACAGATCAGGCGGTGAATCAAGTTTTTGCCAAACGACGCCCAGCAATTCCCGCGACCCCAGCGGCACACGCACAAAAGCACCTACCGAAATAAGTTGCTCGCTTTGGTACGTCAGCAAACCTGCCAGCGGACTGTGAGCGGGCGTTTGCACGACGATGGCATACCAATGAATCATCTTGAAATCAAGGGCGTAAATTGAGGACATTTACATGCATAATTTGCATGAACTTCTTGGGGATTGGCATTTATGGTCAAAAAAGCACCGCGACGCACGGCTGAACGTATTTTAGAGGTCACGCTTGATCTCTTTAACCGTTTTGGCGAACCGAATGTGTCAACCACGCTGATTTCGGCTGAATTGCGCATCAGCCCCGGCAATCTTTACTACCATTACCCCGCCAAAGACGAGCTGATCAACGCATTGTTTGACAAGTTTGAGCGTTCATTGAACGAGATTTTGAACGCCAGTGACGCCGTACGCAATGTCGAAGACGCATGGTTTTACATGCACACCTTGTTTGAGTTGATTTGGCAATACCGCTTTTTGTACCGTGATTTGAACGATTTGCTGAGCAAAAATCGCCGTTTAGAAACACATTTTCAGTCGATTTTAAAAAATAAAACGCTTTCGGTAAAAGCAATGCTGGACGGCATGAACCGCAGTGGCGCCATGAAAATTGATTCGCGCGAGTTAGAGCCTACCGCTACCAGCATGGTCGTCGTGTTGACCTATTGGCTCAGCTTTGAATATGTACGCGATCCGCGTCGCGCGCTGGAACCCGAGCATGCCGAATTAGCCTTGTTGAGAGGGGCGCACCACGTTTTGAACTTGCTGATGCCTTATCTTGAAACCAACCAACGTAACCACTTACTGAGCTTGGTCGGTGGCTACGCTGTCGCCTCAACAAGCACTGCTTAGACTGAAGAATACGCACTATGGATACCCGATGGTTAGAAGATTTCGTAAGCCTAGCTGAAACGCGCAGCTTTAGCCGCTCTGCACAATTGCGACATGTCACGCAGCCAGCGTTTTCGCGGCGCATTCAATCGCTTGAGGCTTGGGCGGGGACAGACTTGGTTGATCGTAGTTCGTACCCTACCAAGCTCACCGCTGCGGGAGACACGCTTTATGACCAATCGCTTGACATGCTGCGATCACTGCAAAGCACGCGGGCGATGCTGCGCGGGCATACCTCGGCTGAGCAAGATGTGATTGAGTTTGCCATCCCGCATACGCTGGCGTTTACATTTTTCCCCGCGTGGATGTCGATGTTGCGGCAAAACTTTGGCCCCATCAAAAGCCGGCTAAGAGCGCAAAACGTGCACGATGCGGTGCTGCGTTTGGTCGAAGGCAGCTGCGATTTGTTGATCGCTTATTTTCATTCGTCACAGCCGTTTCAGCTCGATGCCTCGCGCTACGAAATGGTGAGCTTGGGACAAGAGGTGATTGCTCCCTATGTCAAACCAGATGCAGATGGCGCACCGATGTTTGAATTGCCTGGCCGTGTGGGCCAACCCTTGCCATATCTTGGCTATGCGCCAGGCGCTTACCTTGGTATGGTGGTTGATTTGATACTAAAGCAATCAAAAACAGCGATTCACTTAGACCGCGTGTATGAAACGGACATGTCAGAGGGCCTCAAAGCCATGGCACTAGAAGGCCATGGCATTGCTTTTTTACCCTACAGCGCGATCAAAAAAGACCTGCGCGCGAAGCGTTTGGTCAGCGCCTGTCCAGCTGGCATGACCGATTTGACGATGACCATGGATTTACGCGCCTACCGCGAAAAACCGAGCGGCAAAGTAGCTAACAAAGGCGCGGCGCAAGCGCTTTGGGAATATTTGGTGACGAATAGCTCAAAATAGAGGATTCTTCACAGATTTGATTCTTATTTTTGGGACAATAGGTGGATGATCATGACTTCAAGTACATCCGTGACTTCACAAACATTGACCCTCACCCGCCCAGACGACTGGCACTTGCATGTGCGCGATGGCGATGCGCTCAACACCGTGGTGCCGCACACCGCCGCCCAATTTGGCCGCGCCATCATCATGCCCAACCTGCGGCCGCCTGTGACGACTGCGGCCCAAGCACTGGCTTACAAGGCACGCATTCAAGCCGCTGTGCCGAAAGGCATGACCTTTGAACCGCTAATGACACTGTATTTGACCGACAACTTGCCAGCCGATGAAATCAAACGCGCCAAAGACGCTGGTGTGGTTGCTGCCAAGCTCTACCCCGCCGGCGCGACGACCAACAGCGATGCGGGTGTGACAGATCTGCGCAAAACCTACAAAACGCTAGAGGCCATGCAAAAAACTGGCATGTTGTTGTTGGTGCACGGCGAGGTTACATCGTCCGAAATTGACTTGTTTGACCGCGAAGCCGTGTTTATCGACACGCAGTTGATCCCATTGCGACGTGATTTTCCAGAACTCAAAATCGTTTTTGAGCACATCACCACCTCGGACGCGGCACATTACGTGCGTGATGCAGACAAATTCACAGCAGCCACTATCACCGCGCACCATTTGCTTTACAACCGCAATGCGATTTTTACGGGCGGTATTCGTCCGCATTACTACTGCTTACCGGTCCTCAAGCGTGAGACTCACAGACTTGCCTTGGTCGATGCTGCGACGAGCGCAGGCAAAGGAAATGCAAAATTCTTTTTAGGCACAGACAGTGCGCCGCACCCTGCACATTTAAAAGAGCACGCCACAGGCTGCGCTGGCTGCTACACCGCTCACGCTGCGATCGAGATGTACGCCGAAGCTTTTGAAACGGCTGGCGCGTTAGATAGGTTAGAAGCTTTTGCGAGTTTCAACGGCGCTGATTTTTACGGCTTACCGCGCAACCAAGGAACTATCACCTTGAAAAAGGAAAGTTGGACACCGCCTGAGAGCTTTGCTTTTGGCGAAGCTGAGCTCAAACCACTACGTTCTGGTGAGTCGCTGCCTTGGCGCATGGTTTAGAGGCGATTGATTGGTCTGCTCCCTGGCTTGCGCCTTACAAAGGGCTTGCAGAACATGCGGCAATACAAGCAACTGAGCTGACACAGGTTTGCGACTTGTTGAACCGCCTGGGCCATGGTCAGAGCTCAGCGCCCGTTGCCTTCATCCCTCAAAGCCATTTGCCAGCTGGTGTGGCCTACGAGCAGTTTATTTTCGACGCCAAAGAATGCCCCACCCGCGACGGTTTGCATGATTTTTTCAACGGCTTATGCTGGCTTCAATTTCCACAAACCAAAAAGCGCATCAATCAACTACAAACCGAACAGATTGCCTTGCTTGGCTCGGTCACATCACGCGGGCCTGTGCGCGATGCCTTGACGGTTTTTGACGAAAACGCGGCTTTTTTATTGGCACCGCCGGCGTTGTGGCAAGCGCTGGTAGACAAAGACTGGCAACGACTTTTTGTAACTTTGCGACCTTTGTGGGCAGAAGCGAAGTTGGTTTTATTTGGCCATGCCTTATTGGAGAAACTCGTCAACCCGCGCAAAGCCATCACGGCACATGTTTATGTTTACTGTTTTCCCGATAACTCAACATTCTCAACATTAGAATCTCTTGATGCTTTTATCGCTGCAGATTTGACCGCAGAGAAATTAGCCACCAAACCGTTCGCACCCATCCCAGTTTTGGGCGTGCCTGAATGGTGGGCAGCCAACGAAATTGAAAGCTTTTATGATGACGAGACGGTGTTTCGCAAGCCGCGCGCGTGAAATATGACAATACCCGTAACATTTTTATCAGTTTTTTGGTTCGAATACTTGATTTTTAACCGTTTGCCCCTACTATTCGCCCCATCGGCATAATTTTGCTGCTTCACAAGAGAAGGAACACATGAAACGTATTATTTTGTTTGTCTTAACCAACTTGGCCGTGATGGTCGTTTTAGGCTTAGTCACCAGTATTTTTGGTCTGAACCGATACATTGGACCCAATGGCGTCAACATCACGTCATTGCTCGGTTTTTCACTGGTCATGGGCTTTGGTGGCGCGATTATTTCGCTTTTGATTAGCAAGCCTGTTGCCAAGTGGAGCCAAGGCGTCAAAGTCATCAACGACCCGCAAAATGCTGATGAGGCATGGATTGTTGACACGGTTCGCAAATTTGCCGACAAAGCTGGTATCGGCATGCCTGAAGTGGGTATCTACGAAGGTGCTCCGAATGCTTTTGCAACGGGTGCTTTCAAAAATTCGGCTTTGGTGGCGGTATCCACCGGTTTGCTGCAAGGCATGACCAGAGAAGAAGTCGAAGCCGTGATCGGCCATGAGATCGCCCACGTGGCCAACGGCGACATGGTCACCATGACCTTGATTCAAGGCGTGATGAACACCTTCGTGGTTTTCATGAGCCGCCTCGTTGGATCATTGATTGACAGTGCGCTGCGCAAAGGCAGCGACAGCTCAGGCCCTGGCATTGGCTACATGATCACCACCTTGGTGCTTGACATTGTGTTTGGCTTCTTAGCTAGCATCGTCGTGGCCTGGTTCTCGCGCCACCGCGAGTTCCGCGCAGATGCGGGTGCAGCAAAACTCATGGGTCGTAGCCAGCCGATGATCAATGCATTGCAGCGCTTGGGCGGCATGACACCGGGTGAGTTGCCTAAGAGTATGGCGGCGATGGGTATTGGTGGCGGCATGGGTAAATGGTTCAGCACCCACCCGCCGATGGAAGAGCGTATTGCGGCGCTGCAAAATCCGCAGGCTTAATCAATTCCATTATTGTTTGCAAGCAGGCTGAGCGCCACCGCCTCAGCCACCTTGATACCATCCACGCCGGCGGACAAAATACCGCCCGCGTAGCTGGCACCTTCTCCCGCAGGGAATAAACCCCGCACATTCAAACTCTGAAAATTGTCGCCACGTGTCATCTTGATCGGTGACGATGTGCGCGTTTCAACACCAGTGAGCACCGCATCTGGCAAATCAAAGCCTTTGATTTTTTTGCCGAAAGCTGGTATTGCTTCGCGGATGGCTTCAATCGCATAACTGGGCAATGCAGTGGCCAAATCGACTAATTTCACACCAGGTTTGTATGAAGGTTCGACGCTGCCAAGTGCCGTTGAGGCGATACCTTTGACAAAATCACCGACCAATTGCCCAGGCGCTTCATACGTGCTGCCACCCAGAATATATGCTGCAGATTCCAGCGTGCGCTGCAACTCAATACCCGCCAACGGATGCTTGGACGGAAAATCTTCCGGTGTGATGCCGACCACGATACCCGCATTGGCATTGCGCTCGTTGCGTGAATACTGGCTCATGCCGTTGGTGACAACGCGGCCCACTTCGCTGGTCGCGGCAACCACTGTCCCACCTGGGCACATGCAAAAGCTGTACACGGCACGGCCATTCTTGGCATGATGCACCAGTTTGTAATCTGCCGCGCCCAACAAAGGATGCCCG
>JANMTB010000094.1:0-20848 GCA_031390045.1 Polaromonas sp. | reverse complement strand
CTACCCGAGCAGCCATTACGTCACGCCGCGCGACCAGGTGGTGACGGCCATTGAAACCATCAAAATCGAGCTGGCCGAGCGGATTTCGCACTTTGTGAAAGAGGGCAAACTGGTCGAAGCGCAGCGGATCGAGCAGCGCACGCGCTTTGACCTGGAAATGCTGACCGAAGTCGGCCACTGCAAAGGCATTGAAAACTACTCCCGGCACCTGAGCGGCTCCAAACCCGGCGACCCGCCATCGACGTTAACCGATTACATGCCCAAAGACGCGATGATGTTTGTGGACGAAAGCCACGTCACCATCGGGCAGTTTGGGGCGATGTATCTGGGTGACCGCTCGCGTAAATCGACACTGGTGGAATACGGCTTTCGGCTACCGAGCGCCATGGACAACCGGCCGCTGAAGTTTGCCGAGTTTGAGACCAAAATGCGCCAGGTCGTGCTGGTATCAGCCACGCCGTCGAACTGGGAAAAAGAACACACCGGGCAGGTGGTCGAGCAAGTCGTGCGGCCGACCGGTTTGGTGGACCCCGAAGTCGAAGTGCGCCCTGCGACCAGCCAGGTGGACGATGTGCTGCAGGAGATCCGCATTCGGGTCGAGAAGTCGGAACGTGTGTTCATCACCACGCTGACCAAGCGCATGGCCGAGCAGTTGACGGATTATTTGGCGGACAACGGCGTGAAAGTGCGCTACTTGCACAGCGATATCGACACCGTGGAGCGGGTCGAGATTTTGAGGGATTTGCGACTCGGTGCATTTGACGTGCTGGTCGGTATCAACCTGCTGCGCGAGGGCTTGGACGTGCCCGAGGTCAGCTTGGTGGCGATTTTGGATGCGGACAAAGAGGGCTTTTTGCGGTCTGAACGGTCATTGATCCAAACGATCGGCCGTGCAGCACGTAACTTGAACGGCCGCGCCATCTTGTACGCCGACCGCATCACCGACTCCATGAAACGCGCGATGGATGAAACAGAGCGCCGCCGTAACAAGCAAATTGCCCACAACACGCTGAACGGCATCACGCCGATGAGCATCAACAAGAAGATCAAAGACCTGATTGACGGCGTTTACAGCGCCAAAGCGGGCGCAGAGATGGAGCGCCTTGAAAACGACGCTATGAACCGCGCCAAGGTGGAGGACATGTCAGAGAAAGACATCGCTCGCGAAATCAAGCGCCTAGAAAAGCTGATGATGCAGCATGCCAAAGACTTGGAATTTGAAAAGGCGGCCAATGTGCGGGATCAGTTGCACATCTTGAAAGAGCAGGCGTTCGGCGCGCCTGGGGTGGACAATATTGTGTCGATAGCCAGATAAAGGCTTAAAACTGTCTCAGATTGATAATTCCTGTATAACCAAGGTAACCACTACGTTATTTATTGAACTAAACAGTATCTATTTAACTCATAGAGGAGTAGAATGAAATCAGTCGGGAACTTATTTGCGTATTACCTGACTAATTAACTCTACTTCTGTTATACTTGACTTAATTACTCGGCAAAGACCTGCATTTTCATAAGAAGCAAGGGTTTACACTGAGCTAACCACTAGGAAACTGTTATGAGACTCACTACCAAAGGCCGTTTTGCCGTTACCGCAATGATAGATCTAGCCCTGCGCCAAACCAATGGCCCAGTAACTTTGGCGACCATCAGCGAGCGCCAACATATTTCTCTGTCTTATTTAGAGCAACTTTTCGGGAAGTTGCGTCGGGCGCAGTTGGTCGAATCCACCCGTGGTCCAGGAGGAGGTTATACCTTGGCACGCAATGCCGCTGACATTTCGGTGACCGACATCGTGACGTCGGTGGATGAACCACTGGACGCCACCCACTGCGAAGGCCGTGAAAATTGCCATGGAGAAGGTACGGGCAAATGTATGACGCACGACTTGTGGACATCGTTGAACAGTAAAATGACGGAGTTTTTGGATTCCGTATCGCTGCAAAAACTGATGGACGACCACCACGCTAAAGGTGGTGTAGAAACCGTCAGCGCTCCGCTCACCAAGCGTGGTATCTCTAGTATGCCGATACAAAAACCAATCCGCACGAATGCGCCGAACTCAGTGTTCGCATTGGGTGCGATGTATGCGGCTAAGGCGTAATGACTTGCTAAATCGCTAAATCGCTATATTTTTTATAGCTAATTAAGCAATAAATACGCCGGCTAGAGCAGCTTTTTATATGAATTTAATGTTTTTCGACTCATTTTAGTCAGTTTTATTGAATATTGAGCAAATAAATGGACGCTACCCCACATTTCCCTATCTACCTAGATTACAGTTCCACCACGCCTTGCGATGGACGCGTCGTTGACGCAATGATTCCTTGGTTGCGAGAGCACCACGGCAACCCAGCTTCTCGCAGTCATGCCTGGGGTTGGGAAGCGGAAGCCGCTGTTGAAAAAGCGCGATGCCATATTGCTGATTTGATTGGTGCAGATCCACGTGAAATCGTTTGGACCAGCGGTGCAACTGAGTCTAACAATTTGGCCATCAAGGGCGCTGCAGGTTTCTACAAAACCAAAGGCAAGCACATCATCACCGTGAAAACCGAGCACAAAGCCGTGCTGGATACCTTCCGTGAACTAGAGCGCCAAGGTTTTGAGGCGACTTACTTGGATGTGAAAGAGGACGGATTGCTTGATTTAGAAGTCTTCAAAGCCGCGATTCGCCCAGATACGATTTTGGCTAGTGTGATGTTCGTCAACAATGAAATCGGCGTGATTCAAGACATGACCGCGATTGGCAATATTTGCCGCGAAAAGGGCATTATTTTCCACGTCGACGCTGCACAAGCCACCGGGCGGATAGACATCGATATGTCTAAATTGCCTATTGATTTGATGAGCTTGACCTCCCACAAAACCTACGGCCCTAAAGGTATAGGCGCTTTGTACGTGCGCCGCAAACCACGCGTTCGCTTGGAAGCGCAAATGCATGGCGGTGGTCATGAGCGCGGCATGCGTTCAGGCACGCTGCCTACGCACCAGTGCGTGGGTATGGGTGAGGCGTTTCGCATTGCCAAGCTAGAAATGCACGCCGACAATGTGCGTATTCGTGCCCTGCACGAGCGCATGTTGAACGGTTTAAAAGACATTGAGCAGGTGTTTTTGAACGGCAACGCCGACAAACGCATTCCGCACAACTTGAATATGAGCTTTAACTATGTTGAAGGCGAGTCTTTGATCATGGGTATCAAAGGCTTGGCGGTTTCAAGTGGTTCAGCCTGTACGTCAGCGTCTTTAGAGCCAAGTTATGTGCTACGCGCCTTGGGTCGCAGCGACGAATTGGCGCACAGCAGTTTGCGTATGACGATTGGCCGTTGGACCACAGAAGCAGAAATCGACTACGCCGTAGACACCATCAAACTCAACGTCGCGAAACTGCGCGACCTGAGCCCGCTGTGGGATATGCACTTAGAAGGCATAGATATCAGCACCATTCAATGGGCAGCTCATTAACCCAAAAAATCGACACATTATATTAATGTAATACTTTAACTTATAGTTATAACTATATGATAAATATAAGCATTTAAGAATTTTAAAACTCAGTATTTTAGAAATTTAAGAGGTAAACACCATGGCTTATTCAGAAAAAGTAGTCGACCACTACGAAAATCCACGCAACGTTGGCAGCTTTGAAAAAGGTGACGACTCTGTAGGCACCGGCATGGTCGGTGCACCGGCTTGTGGCGACGTGATGAAGCTGCAGATCAAGGTCAACCCGCTCACCGGCGTGATTGAAGACGCACGTTTCAAAACATACGGCTGCGGCTCCGCGATTGCGTCCAGCTCACTCGTGACCGAGTGGGTCAAAGGTAAAACGTTGGATCAAGCGGCAGCCTTGAAAAACAGCGAAATCGCTGAAGAGCTGGCTTTGCCACCGGTGAAGATTCACTGCTCCATCCTGGCGGAAGACGCCATCAAAGCCGCTGTGAGCGATTACAAGGCAAAGCACGGGCTAGCAACAGCTGCTGTAGCGCATTAATTTTTATTAAAAATCAACCAGTTACAAAGTAACAGCAACGCTATGTCCGTCTCCCTCACAGAACCCGCCGCTCGGCACGTCACCCGCTATTTAACCAAGCGCGGCAAGGGCGTGGGAGTCAAGCTAGGCGTTAAAACCACGGGCTGTTCGGGCTTGGCATACACGCTGGAGTACATGGACGAGTTCGCGCCTGAAGACACGATTTTCGAAGGCTTCGGCGTCAAAGTCGCGGTTGATCCGAAGAGCTTGGCTTATATAGATGGCACGGAGTTGGACTACACGCGCGAGGGCTTGAACGAAGGCTTCAAGTTCAACAACCCGAACGAGCGTGATAAATGCGGTTGCGGCGAGTCGTTCCGCGTTTAGAGTTTTAAGTGAATCTCCAAGCTACCGATTTCGAGCTTTTCGAGATTCCCGCTCAATTTGCCCAAGACCGCAGCGCCTTAGACGCCAAATGGAAAGACCTTCAGCGCGAGGCGCACCCTGACAAATTCGCAGCCCAGGGCTCAGCCGCCCAACGCATCGCGATGCAGTGGTCAGTGCGAATCAACGAAGCCTATAACCGGCTCAAAGACCCGTTGAAACGCGCGACTTACTTGTGTGAACTGAATGGCGCACCGATTGAAGCACACACCAACACAGCCATGCCGCCGGCTTTCATGATGATGCAGATCGAATGGCGAGAAGCGTTGGAAGAAGCGGAAACTACTGAAGAACTGGAGCAAATTGAGCATCAAACGGCGAATTACAAGCAAGAGCAGCTATTAAAAATAGAGCAATTCATAGATGTTAAACACGATTATGCTGCCGCTGCGAACGAAGTACGAGCGTTGATGTTTGTGGCTCGGTTCGTCGGTGAAATTGAAGCTCGTCTCGATAAAATATAAGCAAAATTAATTAAAACCGAATTAGATAAACGCAGATCAAATGGCACTCTTACAAATCTCCGAACCCGGCCAATCGCCCAATCCGCATGAGCGACGTATCGCAGTAGGCATTGACTTAGGGACGACACATTCGCTGGTTGCGGCAGTTCGTAGCGGCACGGCGGAATGCTTGCCGGACGAACAAGGCCGCGTGATTTTGCCGTCTGTGGTGCGCTATTTAACGGATAACAAACGACAAATCGGCTTTGAAGCGCTGGCTAATGTGGCTGTTGACCCGCAAAACACGATTGCCTCGGTTAAGCGGCTGATGGGGCGCGGGTTGAAAGATATTGCGCATCGAGACAAGCTGCCTTACGTTTTTACCCAGTCTGACACCGGCATGGTCAGCTTGGAAACCGTAGGCGGTGTTAAATCACCCGTAGAAATCAGCGCCGAGATTTTGGCGACCCTGCGTTACCGAGCCGAAGACACGTTTAACGATGACTTGTTTGGCGCTGTCATCACCGTACCGGCTTATTTTGACGATGCACAACGCCAAGCGACTAAGGATGCGGCGCAATTGGCTGGTATCAATGTGCTCCGACTCATTAACGAACCGACTGCTGCTGCGATAGCTTACGGTTTAGACAATGCGGCAGAAGGCGTTTATGCGATTTATGACCTAGGTGGCGGCACCTTTGACATCTCGATTTTGCGGCTGACGCAGGGTGTTTTCGAGGTGATTGCCACGGGCGGCGACTCTGCGCTGGGCGGTGACGATTTTGACCGTGCTTTGGCAGATTTCATCTCTGAAAAGACGGGGTATTTACCCAGTACTGCAACTGAAAAAGCCGCATTATTGGTAGAAGCGCGGCGCTGCAAAGAGGCTTTATCCACTACAAATATAGTAGCATTAGAGGCAATAAATACGCCGGATAAAACTGATTTTATGCTCTCCAGAGAGCAATTTGTCGCTGCAACCCAACATTTGACCGATAAAACCCTCGTTGCCGTCAAAAAAGCCTTACGCGATGCCAAGTTAGCCAAAGACGACATCAAAGGTGTGGTCATGGTCGGCGGCAGCACGCGCATGCCGCATATCCGAGCAGCGGTTGAAGCCCTGTTTGGCAAACCACCGTTGACCAATGTCAACCCTGATGAAGTCGTCGCGCTAGGTGCAGCGATTCAGGCCAACCAATTGGCTGGAAACAACGGGGCAGGGGATTTACTGCTGCTGGATGTGATTCCGCTTAGTTTGGGCATAGAAACCATGGGCGGCCTAGCCGAGCGCATCGTGCCGCGCAACCAGACGATTCCGACCGCGATGGCGCAAGATTTCACGACTTACAAAGATGGCCAAACCGCTTTGGCGCTGCATGTGGTGCAGGGAGAGCGCGATTTGGTAGCCGATTGTAGGAGTTTGGCGCGGTTTGAACTGCGCGGTATCCCACCGATGGCCGCGGGTGCGGCGAAGATTCGGGTGACTTTTACCGTCGATGCTGATGGTTTGCTCAGCGTCGCGGCAAAGGAATTGGGCAGCGGCGTTGAATCCAGCATCGATGTGAAGCCGTCTTATGGACTCAGCGACGACCAAATCGCCACCATGCTGAAAGACAGTTTCAGCACCGCGCAGCAAGACATGAAGAGCCGTGCGCTCATAGAAGCCCGCGTGGACGCAGACCGCATGGTTTTAGCCACGCAAAGTGCGCTGGATGTCGATGGAAACTTGTTAGATCAGGCTGAAGTCGACGTGATACTTGCCTCAATCACTAAGTTATTGATCGCAAAAGAGATCAATGATGCGGCTGTTGTCGAAGAGGCAACGACGGATTTGGCGAAAGCGACAGAAGCTTTTGCTGCCATGCGCATGAACAGTGGCATTGCCAAAGCGCTGGCTGGGAAGAATATTGAAACTATTTAAAGAAAACTAATCATGGCCACCATCACCATCCTTCCCCACGCAGAATATTGCCCCAACGGCGCGACCATCACCGCGCCAGCCGGCACATCGATTTGCGAAGCTTTGCTAGATAACAAAATCAACATCGAGCACGCCTGCGACATGAGCCGTGCTTGCACGACCTGCCACGTCATCGTGCGGGAAGGCATTTCGTCACTGAACGAAGCTGAAGAAGAGGAAGAAGACTTGCTAGACCGCGCATGGGGTTTAGAGCCAAATTCACGACTGAGCTGCCAAGCTATATTGGCGCAAACCAACGTAACGGTCGAGATTCCGAAATACTCCATCAACCACGCTAAAGAAAACCATTAAGGACTTGTTTAGCCATGCGCCAAATTTTCTTGGATACTGAAACGACGGGTTTATCAGCCGCCAATGGCGACCGCATCATTGAGATCGGCTGCGTCGAGCTGATCAACCGCAAACTAACCCGCAACAACAGACACTTTTACCTCAACCCTGGGCGTGATAGTCACGAAGATGCACTGAAAGTTCATGGCATCAGCAATGAGTTTTTAAAAGACAAACCCAAATTTGCAGAAGTTGCTGATGAATTGCTCACTTATTGCGCTGGCGCTGAAATCATCATCCACAACGCGCCGTTTGACCTGAGCTTTTTGAACAAAGAGCTGGAACTCATCGGTAAACCCATCTTCAAAGGCGGTGTGGCTAGTGTGGTCGACACCTTGGTGATGGCCAAAGAAATGTACCCAGGCAAGCGCAACTCTCTGGATGCGCTGTGTGATCGCCTTGGGGTCGATAATTCAGGCCGAACGCTGCACGGTGCCTTGTTAGATGCCGAACTTTTGGCGGATGTTTACATCAATCTCACCCGTGGGCAAGACGCCTTGCTGATAGACGGCAGCGCAGGTCAGGGCGTCAATGGCAGTGTCATTCAAATCGACTTAAGCAGCTTCAAGCTTGACGTTTTATTAGCCAACGAGCAAGAAACGGCAGCACATGAAGACGTGTTGAGCCAAATTGACAAAGCCAGCAAAGGCAAAACAGTGTGGCGTACCGTGTCTGAGACCCTGGCCAATTAGACGCAAAACATGTATAATCAGAGGCTGTACTGAACCAGTTTCAGGGCGGTTAGCTCAGGGGTAGAGCACTGCATTCACACTGCAGGGGTCACAAGTTCGAAACTTGTACTGCCCACCACTATTCACATTGAATGTGGTTATAAATCAAGGACTTATGAGATTTCATAAGTCCTTTTTTCATTTAATCTTAAAATGGTGTAATCTTCTACTTATGAGTGCCGCCGCCCGCGTCAAACCCGAAGATTTCTTCAGCCCAGAAGAATGGTCGAGTGTGTCTGCGCGGTCTAGCTGGAAAGGCATTGCACTGGTCATCCATTGCTGGGCGGTGATTGGTTTAGCGATGTGGGTTGGGGTCATGTGGCCCATCACGATACCGCTGGTCGTGATGGTGGTCGGCAACCGTCAATTGGGTTTGAATATTTTGATGCACGATGCCGCCCATGCGCTGTTGCATAAAAATCGCAAAATCAATGACTTTGTCGCTTATTGGTTTTGCGCGCCTGAGTTGTTTATTTATCGCCCTTACCATTTGCAGCACCACCGCTTTGTTCAGCAATCTGAAGATCCTGATTTGGTCTTGTCCAAGCCATTTCCCATCACCCGCGATTCATTGAAGCGCAAAATTATTCGTGATTTAACGGGGCAAACATTTTCTAAACAGCGCAGCAGTTCGTTTGTGGCTGGTATCAAGCGCACAAACGACGCAGATCAAGTTCCCACTTCAAAATGGCAGTTGATTTTTCAAGAGCTTTCCAAACAACGTATGTTTTATATCGGCAACGGTTTGGGTTTACTCGCTTTCAGCATGGCGGGTTTGTGGTGGGCGTGGGTGCTGATGTGGTTGCTACCTATGATGACATGGCTGCCGCTGGTTAGTCGTTTGCGCAATATTGCAGAACATGCCTTGATCGTTGAAAACGGCACCGACCCGCTGCGCCATGCACGCACCACTTATGCCAGTTGGCTAGAGCGTGCCTTCGTCGCCCCGTATTGGGTGAATTACCACTGCGAGCACCACATGTTCACGCAAATTCCTTGTTGGAACTTACCCAAAGCGCATCAACTGCTAGTACAAAAAGGCGTTACACCGCACATGGAAATCCAGCCAAGCTATCCAGCCGTTTTGAAGCTAGCATCTGCCGCGTAAGCATTTGGTTTATTCATGCTAAAAGCTTGTGTTTACTCATGTTTAGTACCAAAAATCCTGTCCCCTGCATCCCCCAAACCCGGCACGATATAGGCCTTTTCGTTCAAGTGCGAATCTAATCCCGCCACATAAACAGGCACAGTCGGGTGCGCAGTGTGGAAAACTTTGACGCCTTCGGGTGCAGCCACAAGCGCTAAAAAGCGAATGTTTTCGGGCAACACACCACGGCTAATCAGCGTATTGACGGCACCCACTGCGGAATAACCCGTCGCCAACATCGGGTCGCAAACGATAAACGTACGACCCGCCACTTCTGGCAATCGCACATAGTATTCAACGGGTCGATTGTCTTTGCCACGGTACATGCCGATGTGGCCTTGGCGGGCAGAGGGAATCAAATCCATCAACCCATCCGCCATACCCAAACCTGCTCGCAACACCGGTACGATGGCGATTTTTTTACCTGCAATTACGGGTGCATCCATCGCTGTGAGCGGCGTTTCGATGCGCTCAGTCGTCATCGGCAAATCACGTGTGATTTCATAGCCCATCAGCAGCGTCAATTCACGCAATAGCTGTCGAAAAGTACGCGTCGACGTATTCACGTCGCGCATGTGGCTCAATTTATGCTTGACCAGCGGGTGGTCTAACACATAAAGTTGCGGGAAATCGGGGTGCGCAGCAAGTGCGTGAGCAGTGTTTGTCATAGCCCTATCCTACGATTATTTGACGCTTACTAGCCAGCTAAGGTTTACCCTTATATAGTTTTAGATCATTGCCACTAGGATGCAATGGCTTGCTAAAAACTTACAAACGTAAAAGCCGACAGCCCTCGTAGGCAAGTCTAAAAATAAGGAGTAAATAATGGGAATGTTCAATTGGACAGAAAAACCAGCCTCTACGCTGAACAATGGCGGCGTGATAGCGCCAGACGAGCGCCTGCCTTGGGGACAAACCGCCGTTTTGGGCGTGCAACACGTTATCGCCATGTTTGGCGCAACGGTGCTGGCACCGATTTTGATGGGGTTTGACCCCAATATCGCGATTTTGATGAGTGGCATCGGCACGCTGCTGTTTTTCATCATCACAGGCGGCAAAGTGCCTAGTTATTTGGGTTCAAGCTTTGCGTTTATCGGCGTCGTCATCGCTGCCACAGCCTATGCTGGCAAAGGCCCGAATGCCAATTTGGGCGTTGCGCTAGGCGGCATCATTGCTTGCGGCGCTTTGTATATGCTGATTGGTTTTATCGTGCAAGCCATTGGCACGGGTTGGATTGAAAAGCTCATGCCGCCCGTCGTTACTGGCGCGGTGGTGGCTGTGATTGGTTTGAATTTGGCCGGCATTCCCATCAAAAACATGGCTGCAGGTAATTTTGACTCGTGGATGCAAGTCGTCACCTTCGTATGCGTTGGCTTGGTTGCCGTGGCGACCACAGGCATGATACAGCGGCTCTTGATTTTGGTGGGTCTGATACTCGCCAGCATCATTTACGCCATTTTGACGAATGGCTTGGGTATGGGTAAACCTATGGATTTGTCTGGCATTGCCAACGCTGCGTGGCTGGGCTTGCCCAACTTCGCAGCGCCCGTTTTCAGCACCAACGCCATGCTGCTGATTGCACCAGTAGCTATCATCTTGGTAGCTGAAAACCTAGGCCATATCAAAGCAGTCACGGCGATGACAGGTCGAAACCTAGACCAATACATGGGTAAAGCCTTCATCGGCGACGGCTTGGCTACTATGGTCAGTGGTGCGGCTGGTGGCACAGGCGTGACCACGTATGCTGAAAATATCGGCGTGATGGCTGCCACTAAAATTTACTCCACAGCCATGTTTTTTGTTGCAGGTTTGATTGCTATTTTGCTTGGTTTTTCGCCCAAATTTGGTTCGCTCATCCAAGCGATTCCGCTGCCTGTGATGGGTGGTGTGAGCATCGTTGTGTTTGGCTTGATCGCGATTGCAGGTGCCAAAATTTGGGTCGATAACAAGGTTGATTTTTCGAACAACCGCAACCTCATCGTCGCAGCGGTAACGCTGATTCTAGGAACTGGCGACTTCACCCTCAAATTCGGTGGTTTTGCGCTGGGCGGCATCGGAACCGCCACCTTTGGTGCAATATTGCTGCATTGGTTGCTGGGTGTTTTTGGTGCAAATAAAAATAAGACATCTTGAGGCACAATCGGCTGGATGTTAAATGAAGCAGATGTCGTTGATTGTGTCGATTGTGTGGTGATTGGCGCAGGTGTGGTGGGCTTGGCAGTCGCCAGAGCGATTGCCCTATCGCCCAAATTCGCTGGCAAAGAACTGCTGGTACTAGAAACCGCCAACGCTATTGGCACTGGCACCAGCTCGCGCAACAGCGAAGTCATTCACGCTGGTATTTACTATCCCGCCGGTTCGCTGAAAGCGCAACTTTGCGTTGAAGGCAAGACGATGCTGTACGACTATTGCGAAGATCGTGGTA
The DNA here is from genome assembly GCA_031390045.1 of Polaromonas sp. GTDB lineage: Bacteria > Pseudomonadota > Gammaproteobacteria > Burkholderiales > Burkholderiaceae_C > Aalborgiella. The sequence goes on along the minus strand of JANMTB010000094.1, from coordinate 9,377 downwards.
TCGGCTTCAAGCGCTGCGGCAAACTGATTGTGGCGACCAACGATGCGCAAGTTACGCAGCTGCAAGGCATCATCGCCAAAGCCGCTGCCAATGGCGTGCACGATTTGGTGCTGTTAACACGTGAGCAAGCCCGTGAATTGGAGCCTCAGCTGGAATGTGTCGCCGCAGTGCATTCACCGAGTACGGGCATTGTTGATAGCCATGCCTTGATGTTGTCGCTTCAGGGTGATTTTGAGAATGCAGGTGGTCTGGTAGTTCTAAATTCATCAGTAGCCAGCGTATTTATTGCCACAGGTGCTATAAAAATAGTGATGCAAGATGGCACTGAGTTAGTCACCAAAATACTCGTCAATGCAGCAGGATTATCTGCACCATTGATTGCAAAAAGCATGCAGGGTCTAGATGCTAAGTTCGTTCCGCAAGCGTATTTTGCCAAAGGCAATTACTTTACGCTCAGTGGCAAATCTCCTTTCAGCCGCTTGATTTATCCCGTGCCCGAAGCTGCGGGTTTGGGTGTGCATTTGACGCTGGACTTAGGCGGCCAAGCCAAGTTTGGACCGGATGTGCAGTGGGTGGAATCGGCCGACGACTTGGTTGTTAACCCCGTCAGAGGTGATGCTTTTTACGCCGAAGTCCGCAAATATTGGCCCCAGTTGCAAGATAACACTTTGATAGCTGGCTACGCAGGCATACGACCCAAAATCAACGCACCAACGGATTCAGCCGCTGATTTTGTGATTCAAGGCCCAAAAGAGCACGGAATTACTGGTTTGGTAAATTTATTTGGGATTGAATCGCCAGGTTTGACCAGCTCTATGGCGATTGGGAAGCTGGTGGCGGGGTTATTGAACTGACTTTGAAGGTCCCGTCACTCTCCAAGCAATTCACCCACTGCATGGAGGTCGTCAATACGGTCGCAAACGGCCTTGATGATCATGAGAATCGGCACACCCAGCAATAGGCCCCAAGCGCCCCAGAGCCAGCCCCAGGCGAGCACACCAACAAAAACGGCGACCGGATTCATTTTGCTAGCTCGGCTGGTCAGCCAAGGGGTTAACAAAAAACCTTCGATACTGTTGATCAACAGAGAGATGCCTGCAACCAGGAAAGCCATATCCAGTGAGCCGAATTGCAGAAAACCGACCATGGCCGAGCCGGCCGTGATAAGCACATTGCCGACATAAGGCACCAGATTCAGCACGCCTGCTGCGATACCCCAGACAGCCGCATTCTCCAGACCGACGGCTAAAAAACACAACCACGTTGCCACACCCACCAAGCCGCTGGTGAAAATTTGCACCATCATGTAGCGCTGTATCTGGTCATGGATCTCATTGAGCGCCTGCAATGTGATTTTTTTGCGGCTCAGCGTCGGCCCAGCAAGCTTGACCAGCTTGCGCCTGAAGGTGTCGCCTGAGCTCATCAAGAAAAAAGTGATCAACGCGACCATACCGATCTGCCCTAGCATGGCCAGCAAACCCAAGGTGCCGCTCCACAGATGGTCTTTGATATCGAATTTCGCTTTTTCGATTTGCACCCGCTGCACACCGCGTTGCAGCGGTGCTGCGCGATTGGTCTCCTCGGCCGCCTGCTCAAGCTGAGTTGCGGCTTTTTGCACCGAGGCCAGGGTGTTGTCGGTCTGGCCGAAATGCATGCGTGCGGTGTCCCGCAATTTGTTTGCGGCCAGAGGCAATGATTCAACCAATTTTCCTGCGTCGTCACTGAGTGAGTACACCGTGGCGCCAAAGCCAAATACGATGCCCAGCACCAGCAGGGCCGCACTCAATGCGCGCGGAATTCGGCGCAGTGCCAACCAGTCCACCACGGGTGACAAGCCGTAGCTGAAAAGTATGCCAACCATCAAGGGGATAAACACGGCGCTAGCCCAGCGCAGCATGAATACGCTGGCCAAAGTGGCCAGTATCGCCAGCGAGATGCTGCGCACATCCACCGGCATGTACAGCAGTACACGTGGCGGCTCGATCAGCTCTGCGGCTGTCGTCGTATCGGGAGCCTTGTCGTTTTGCTGGGCTGATATCGATTCTGTCAAGACGCACTCCTGTTTATGTTCATGTTAGTGTGCTCTTTATCGGCATTTAAAACCATCCCGTACAAACCCCACAATAATCAGTGCTTATCCACAAATTTACTAAAAACACATTAAACCATCTGTATGACAACGCACAGATGCAAACAGCTGATGTTGATTAAATAAGTCCGATGCTGTCGTCTTAATAATCTTCTTTGAGGGTGAGCGGCGCGAAGGAAAAGTCTATGTATATCGGTATCGGCACACTTTTGATCATTATTTTGCTAGTTATTTTTGTGTTCTAACGGATGCACTTGGTGGCGTAAGCCCGAAACCGAACAAACGTTTCGGCTTTTCCCATTCTATTGATAGGACGCAAATTATTTAATTTCCCGCCCATTCAGCGGATACGCGGGGTCGGTATAACCCGGCGTGGACGGGTGACCTGGGTGAACCAACTCGTCGATCAACTTTTCGTCCTCTTGTGTGATCACATAATCCAAAGCAGGCAAATAATCTTGCCATTGCTGCAGCGTGCGCGGCCCAGCGATAACGGAGCTGATAGCGGGATTCGCCAGCACCCAAGCGGTGGCGAATTGTGCCAAGCTGAATTTGGCATCGGTCTTCTCATGGCAATATTTCGTCAAAGTTTGCGCGATGACGAAAGACTCTTGCCGCAACTCAGTCTCGGAAATCCGCTTGTCCGCACGGCCACCGCGTGAATTTGGATCTATGGCTTGACCTGGCAGGTATTTACCGGCCAATACACCACGTGCAATCGGGCTGTAGGAGGTGACGCCGATGCCGTAATGCTGGCAAGCTGGTAGAACTTCCACCTCTGGCATGCGGTTCAGCAAGTTGTAATAAGGCTGACAAACCACGGGGCCGGGCATACCTAGCTGCTTAGCTATGCTCACCATCTCAGCAATGCGCCAACCGCGAAAGTTGGACACACCCCAGTAGCGAATTTTGCCTGCTCGAAGCATAGCGTCCAGCGCACGCAGTGGCTCTTCTAAATTCATGCCGTTGTAGTCGCGGTGCATGTACAAAACATCGGTGTAGTCGGTTTTCAGGCGCTTCAAGGACGCGTCGATTTCTTGCATCATCCAGCTGCGTGAGTAATGCCCCACATTGACGCGCTCATCCATCTTGTTGCCCAACTTGGTCGCCAACACCCAGTCGTGCCGCTGCCCGAGCAAAATCTCACCGACCATGGTTTCAGACGCGCCTTTGGTGTACACATCGGCTGTATCGATGTAGTTCACCCCGTTGGCATGCGAATCAGCGACAATCTTCGTCGCTTCAGCTTTATCGGTTTGGTCGCCAAACATCATGGTGCCCAAGCAAAGGGCGGAGACTTGTAGATTGCTGTTGCCTAGGTTGCGGTATTTCATGTTGTGACTCTATGTTGACGCTTGCTTGATTGCAGACATTGCTATGTTACACGTACACTTGCACCATGAATCCTCAAACCTTATTTTCGCCACTCAAAAACGTCAAACTTGGTGACACAAACAAATTGAAGAGCGGACTGAAGCTCGGCCTAGGCGGCGCGCCCTTGGGCAACCTTTTCACAGCCGTCAGCGACGACGACGCGCAAGCCATCATCCAACAAGCCATCGCAGACGGTTGCCAAACCTTTGACACAGCACCGCATTACGGCCACGGCTTGAGCGAGCAGCGTTTTGGTCAAGCTTTGCGAAAGCTTAACCGCAGCAGTTTCGTCTTAAGCAGTAAAGTTGGCCGTATTTTGACGCCAAGTGCCACTGCCGCACTTGACCAGTTGAACTTCGTCAACATCTTGCCCTACAACCAGCACTGGGACTACTCCGCCGCTGGCGTGCGCCGCAGTGTCGAGGACAGCTTGCAGCGCATGGGCATGGCTTATTTGGACGTCGCTTTTATCCACGATTGCTGCTCGGTTTGCCACGGCGACAACTATCCCAAAATTTTGCGCCAAGTGATTGACGAAGCTATTCCTGAGCTGCAAAAAATGAAGTGTGAAGGCTTGATTCGCGGCATTGGATTGGGCGTGAACGAGGTGCAAGTTTGCCTAGATGTTCTCAAAGAAGCAGAGCTAGATTGCCTCTTGCTGGCTGGTCGCTACACCTTGGTAGACCACACGGGTTTTGCTGAACTGCTGCCAATTTGTGAGCAGCGCGGTATGCGGATCGCGATTGGCGGCGTATTTAACTCGGGGATTTTGGCGACGGGCGTCAGAGATGCGGAGAAGAAGGGTGACAAGCTTTTATTCAATTACGATAGCGCGCCAGCGTCTTGGGTGGAGCGTGTGCGGGCGATTGAGGTGGTTTGTGATGAATTCAACGTGCCGCTACGTGCGGCAGCTTTGCAGTTTCCGCTGGCTCATCCGGTTGTTGACACGGTTTTGCTTGGCGCGAACAGACTAAACCATTGGGCTGATGCCTTGGCGATGATGCAGTTTGATATTCCTACAGCGTTTTGGGCCAAGTTAAAAGCCGATGGTTTGATTCCAGCGAACGCGCCTGTTCCAAGTTAAGCAAGGCGAGTTAAACGTCCCATGATTGACGCGCATTTTCACAGCTGGCAGTTGTCACGCGGCGACTATGGCTGGCTCACTCCCGATATTGGCTCGATTTACCGTGATGTGGCTGTGGCAGATTGGCAAAAACTAGCGAAACCATTAGGAATCAACGGCGGCGTATTGGTGCAAGCTGCGACTTCCTTGGCTGAAACCCTGTATTTGCTGGATTTGGCAGAGGCGAATCCGGCCGTTCTAGGTGTGGTGGGTTGGGTTGATTTGGTAGCTGCAGACGCCGTTTATCAAATTGAAAGGCTTGCAAAGCATCCAAAATTGAAGGGTTTGCGACCCATGCTGCACGATTTGCCTGATCCGGCTTGGATTGTGCAACCCGTTGTGCAGCCTGCGCTGGCGACGATGGAAAAGTTAGGTTTGGTTTTCGACGCCTTGATTCGAGCTGCGCATTTACCGCATATCCTCACCTTCGCACAATGCTATCCAAACTTGTCCATTGTTATCGACCACTGTGCCAAGCCAGATATTGCGCTCGGCGTGGAAGCAGCGTGGCAGCCTTGGGCAGATGGTATGGCAGCTTTGGCTGCTTTGCCAAATGTGAGCTGCAAATTGTCTGGTTTATTGACTGAGGCAGGTCAATCGCCCGAACTTAATATCTGCGAAGCTTGGGTGAATGAAATATTGCGGCTCTTTGGATCTGAGCGTATTATGTGGGGTAGTGATTGGCCGGTTTTAGAACTTGCGGGGGAGTATCAAACTTGGTTTGAATATTGCCAATCAATAGCAAGTCATTTAACCGAATCGCAACAAGATAATATTTTTCACAATAACGCTAAACGAATATACAAAATTTAAAGGAAAAATCATGGCTGCATATCTCGTTGTTGATACTGATTTAACCAACTCTGAAGCGTATGAGGAATACAAACTCAAAGCCCGCCCGATTGCTGAAAAATACGGTGGCGAGTACCTCGCACGCGGTGGCAAAATGAACATCAAAGAAACGCAACTCTGGTCACCTAAACGCTTGGTATTGGTCAAGTTCCCATCGTTTGAGCAAGCTGAGAAGTTTTATGACTCTGCAGAATACCAAGCCGTTTTACCTATCAGCACGAAGTCTGCGAAGCGTTCTGTAGTGATCTTAGAAGGTATTTAATGATATGGCGATTATTTTATTGCTATATATTAAATAGCAATATAGGCATATAATACGACGGCTATAGGAATTTTTACTTATAAAATAACTGTTTAACTGCTTTTTAAACGAATTTCATCTGTTTTCCAATGAATAGGTTGAATTCATAGAAAGCTTGGGTGATTGGTTCAAACTTCTGAGCATTCATCTCCAGCTGTGCCAGTGCAGTGCATGTGGCTTCTAAAGTAGATAATTGATGCGGTTTTCGGGCTTTGCGAATGGTATATCGACCTGCTGGTAAATCTTGCAGCACCAATCTCGACAGGGTTTGCAGGTACGGGTTTTTGATGAGTATCTTGCGGCTTTTGCGCCAAGTGCCATCGATGATAATCAAACGAATATTATTTAAATTATTCAAAACTGCTGCATTTAATTCTGGCGATGGCGCAATACCTAGCGAATAATCTTCTGTCGTTGTCGGATACAGTAATATTGAATCCTTGGTAGATAAACTATTCTTCAATATCGTATCTTCAAATACTTCCCCCGTTATTAATCTGCTATTCGGTAAGCACAGGTGCAATAAGCGCGCAGTGCCCTTCGTTTCAAGCACTTCCATCGGATGCTGCAGTATCAAAACTTCAACATCGCTCTGAACTTTTGATATTAAATAGCAAATGCAGCCGGTTTGGGCTCGCAGACAATGGGGGCAAGTTGGTCGCATGGTGTTGTACCATTATCTTTTCAAATGAACTAGACTTTATGAAATCACGTCAACTTCTTGGGCTTGTTTTTGCTTGTGTGCTGAGCTTGTGTGCGGTCACCGCCCACAGCGAAACAATCAATTTCTACGCCGCAGCAGGTGTCAAAGTGCCAGCTGAAAAAATAATCACAGCTTTTGAGCGTCAAACAGGCCACAGTGTCACTCGCATGTATGACACCGCTGGTGCAGCAGAAGATAAGTTTGTGACAGCAGGGAAAGCAGGCGTTTTGATTACCACTGAAGTACGTATTACCAAGGCGAGTGCTGCGAGTACAGGAGCACTTCAGGCAGGAAAAACTTCGACTGTAGGTGATACTTTGGCTGGTGTAGCAATGTCGCCTGGCTTTGCGCAAACGAATCCAGGCATCAGCATCGACACCACTGACAAGCTGAAACAAGCATTACTCAAAGCAAAGCGCATCGCCTTTTCCGACCCCGCACGCGGCGCTACGGTGGGTGTGCATTTCATGGGCGTGATTGAGAAGCTGGGCATTCGTGATGAAGTCTTGGCCAAATCCACCAAAGCCAAAGACGGCATTGAAACCATGCGCTTGGTAGCTGTGGGAGAAGCTGATCTGGGCATCACGCAGGTGAGCGAAATCGTGCAATCGCAGCCCAAAATGCTGTTGGGCCCATTCCCCAAGGAGCACGAACTGGCGACGCGCTACAGCTACTGGGTCGCAAACGCTGCAACTGACGCTACCAAAGCGCTAGCAGATGCATTTCAAAGCGAAGCAGCTCTGGAGAGTTTGACGAAGAACGGCCTGCGCGTACCTTGAGGTGTGTTGAATAAAATTATGGCTTCGGCACCCGAATCCGGCTGATCATCAACGAGCCGGAGATGGCAAACATCAGCACCAGCGGGTGAAACTTGAATCCAGCGATCACGTATTCGCCAAACCACATGTCTTCGCGCACAGCGCCAAACCACGTCGCAATGGCCATCACAGCGACCAAGACGATGGAAGTTGGAATGGGTGTACCTTCAAAAAACTTGACTTTGCCAGATTCGTCTGCAAAACCTTCAGCCGTCACGTTGAAACGTGCCAGACGCGATACGCCGCATGCCACGAAAAACACCAAAATAATGCGGTCGTAAAAGCCTTGCATGCCGCAGCCGTAAGCAATGATGGCGGGCGCGACGCCGAATGAAATAATGTCCGCCAACGAGTCCAATTCACGTCCCAAGGCCGACGACTTTTGCCGCCAGCGGGCAATACGCCCGTCAAAAATATCAAATATCAGCGCGGCTAGCACCAACGCGCAGGCAAACAAAATATGGATTTCTTCCTGCGTTTCCAAATAGCTCATGGTCGAAAAAAGCGCCCCCGTACCGCACACCGCGTTACCTAGCGTGAACCAGTCCGCGAGGTGAAACTCCCGGATCATCGAAAACGGTTTAGGTTTTAGTGTTGCAACAGGTTTTTTATCATTCATAGGTGCAATATAGCTGAATAAGCTTAAAAATAGAAGTGATTGTTCGCAGATATAAACTGGTTTGTGAAAACACTCTTATTTAAGTTTCAAACCATGACAAAACCATGACGCCACCGCACTTTAGTCGCAACTTTGCGCGAAACATCCGCCCCCATGTTAACGCTGAGTTAAAAGCAGCCACAGATCTAAGCGCCCAAGGCCAAGCGCAACGCGCTTTTACCTACCTAGAACGCGCGCACGTGCTAGGCCAAGGGAGCACTGCTCAACACGTCCGCGTGCATTGGCGCATGCTCTTGTGGGGCCTACAACAGCGCAACGCCAAAGAATATCTAGGTCAACTTTTCCGAATCATAGGTGCGGCAACCAAAACCATTTTCGGATGGATTCCGCATGGCAACACAGGTGGCGCAAATGTCAGCCCATTTAAACCGATGGTGGTGTCTACGGAGCTTGAAATGCGTATTCAACAGGCTAAGTTAAACTAATATTAATTTAACTTAGGATCTTTAATGGGTAATCCCAAAATCATTGCATATGCTTTTCTCGTGCTGTTGGTGATTTATCAACTGTGGATAACTGTGGTGATTTACCGCGCGGATGAATACGACAGCAAACAACGCAATTTGCAATGTTTCGTCATCTGGTTATTTCCTTTTCTCGGCGCTTTGACTTGCCAGCTTGTTTTGCGAAGTAGCAGGACGCCGATCAATCCTGGTAATACCGATTTTGTTCCGCAATCACCAAATGGGGATATGACGTAGCATGATAGCGCTATGCATTTAATAGCAATTTAGGCAATAAATACTCCGGCTAGAGCCATATTTTACTCTCCAAACCTGTTAACTCAGCGTTTGCAGCCGCTCTTAATCGCCAACGCCGCATCTTTCACCAAATCCGGCCCTTTGTAGATCAAACCGGTGTAGATTTGCACCACATCCGCACCGGCTTCGATTTTGCTGACCGCATCAGCCGCGCTCATCACGCCGCCTACGCCGATGATGGGGAAGTCTTTGCCCAAGGCGGAGCGGAGTTGGCGGATGACCTGGTTGCTGGCTTGCAAGACGGGGGCGCCGCTCAGGCCGCCGGCTTCGTCAGCGTGGGGGAGGCCTTTGACGGCTTCGCGGCTCAAGGTGGTGTTGGTCGCAACTACGCCGTCCATGCCGTGTTTTTTCAATGTCAAAGCGATGACTTCAACTTGTGATTCGTCCAGATCCGGGGCGATTTTGACGAAGATGGGGACGGATTTGCCGTGTTTTTGCATCAAAACGGTGCGCTCGGCGGCTATTGCGCCCAAAAGCGCGTCCAAAGCTTCGTCACTTTGCAAGGCGCGCAAGTTTTTGGTGTTTGGGCTGGAGATGTTGACGGTCACGTAGTCAGCATGCGGGTAGACGCCGCGCAGGCAGATCAGGTAGTCGTCTGTGGCGTTTTCAATGGGCGTGGCTGCATTTTTACCGATGTTCAGACCCAAAAGCATAGGGTTTGCTGCGTTTGCGCTACG
>JANMTB010000076.1:0-13218 GCA_031390045.1 Polaromonas sp. | reverse complement strand
AGTACTTTTTGGTGCCTACGCTGTACTGAACAATCACGTTCAAACAAATACACATAGTTACCATGTGCGTCGCCAAAAACTTGAATTTCAATATGACGAGGACGTTGCACATATTTTTCGATCAATACCGCATCGTCACCGAAGCTGTTGATGGCTTCCCTTTTACACGAAGTTAAAGCGGCTGCAAAATCAGCTTCCTTCTCTACGATCCGCATGCCTTTGCCACCGCCACCAGCGCTGGCTTTGATCAAAACTGGGTAGCCAATGTGGTTAGACTCTGTTTGTAAAAATGCTGGGTCTTGATTCGCTCCGTGGTAACCCGGTACCAGCGGCACACCAGCTTTTTCCATCAACTGTTTTGACTCAGCTTTGAGCCCCATAGCTTTGATAGCGCTGGCGGGTGGACCAATAAACACCAATCCAGCCGCTTTACAAGCTGTCGCAAACGCATCGTTTTCACTCAAAAAACCATAGCCAGGATGCACCGCCTGCGCACCTGTTGCTTTAGCAACTTCAATGATTTTCTCCCAGCGCAGATAGCTGTCTTTAGGTGAATTTCCACCGATATGAACAGCTTCATCGCACATCGCTACGTGCTTGGCATGCGCATCCGCATCAGAATAAACAGCTACTGTTTTGATCGCCATTTTTGCGCACGTTGCAGCAACTCGGCATGCGATTTCGCCACGGTTAGCAATCAATATTTTTTTAAACATGTGGGTTTCTTTTGTTTTTTGAATGCGTATTTATGCATACCTATGTGGATGAAGCCATACCTTCGCCACCCAGCCAGTCTGAAATTCGTCGAAATATGGCTTTGAGGTATTTAGACAAAACGACGACTAACCAAATACTCAACACCAAGACAATAAATAGCGTTATGCCAAATGTGATCGGGTAATTCGTCGCCAACCACATCATCCCCAGTACCGCGCCATCTTCAGCCAAGCTCACAGCAATATTGCTAAATGGTTCAGGCGATGTATTTACAGCTGCTCGTGTGCTAGCCTTGGTTGCAAACGACGTTGCGGCTAAGGCACCTCCCAAAAGTCCTGCTACTGAACCCATGGTCGCACTATCTGCACCAAAAACCCCAGCTGCTAATGCTGCACCAGCGGGGACGCGAATGACGGAATGCACCATGTCCCATAACGAATCTACTCCCGGAATTTTGTCGACAAAAAACTCGACGAAAAGCATAAAACCACTACCAGCCAACATAGCCGGGTGCTGCAGCACAGACAAACCTGAAGGTAACGGTAACCAGCCCAACATACCCGTGAAACCCGTGATAAACACCACCAAATACAAACGAATGCCACTGGCCCAACCCAGCGCTGCCGCCAACGCCATCAACTGTGCCATGTCCATGGTTTTGGTATTGGATGCCAGCACCCCGCCCGCAGCTGAGCCAACAGTTCCAGTCATACTCAACAAGCTCTTCCAAATTTCGAGCAAAGTATCCATATTCACCTTTGAATAATTTCTCTAACGATTTACATCCTAAACACACCAAACTTTGTCTCTGGTATGGGCGCATTCATCGCCGTACTCAATCCCAATGCCAGCACGCGACGCGTGTCTGCTGGGTCGATCACACCGTCATCCCATAAACGTGCGGTGGCGAAGTAAGGATGACCTTGCACCTCATATTGCTCCTTGATGGGCGCTTTAAAAGCGTCTTCTTCCTCAGCGCTCCACGCGCCATCCCTGGCTTCAATACCATCGCGCTTGACGGTTGCCAATACGCTGGCAGCTTGCTCGCCACCCATGACGCTGATACGCGAATTTGGCCACATCCACAAAAACCGTGGTGAATAGGCCCGGCCGCACATGCCGTAATTGCCAGCGCCAAAACTGCCGCCAATGATGATGGTGAACTTGGGCACGGCTGCAGTGGCCACAGCGGTGACCATCTTGGCCCCGTTGCGGGCTATACCTTCGTTTTCATACTTACGCCCGACCATGAAACCGGTGATATTCTGCAGAAACACCAAGGGTATTTTTCGCTGGCAGCACAGCTCGATGAAATGCGCGCCTTTGAGCGCCGACTCGCTGAACAAAATGCCATTGTTGGCGATGATGCCGACGGGCATGCCTTCAATCCGCGCAAAACCGCATATCAAGGTCGCACCATAACGTGCTTTGAACTCATCAAACTCGCTGCCATCGACGACGCGGGCGATGATTTCGCGCACGTCGAAGGGTTTTCGAGTATCCGTCGGTATCACGCCATACAGCTCTGACGCTACATATTTAGGAGCTACTGAGGCAATTAAATCGCAGGCTAAATTCTTATTTTTATTCAAATTTTTTATGGATTGGCGGACAATACTCAACGCGTGCATGTCGTTCTGCGCCAGATGGTCAGCCACACCCGACAGCCGCGTGTGAACATCACCTCCACCTAAATCTTCAGCGCTCACCACCTCACCAGTCGCCGCTTTCACCAGCGGTGGACCGCCTAAAAATATCGTACCTTGGTTTTTGACGATGATGGCCTCGTCGCTCATGGCGGGTACATACGCGCCGCCCGCCGTACAACTACCCATCACCACGGCGATTTGGGCGATGCCCTCCGCGCTCATCGTGGCTTGGTTGAAGAAGATGCGCCCAAAATGGTCGCGGTCGGGGAACACCTCGTCTTGATTCGGCAGATTCGCCCCGCCTGAATCGACCAAATAGATGCACGGCAGCTTGTTTTGCAGAGCCACTTCTTGCGCACGCAAGTGCTTTTTGACTGTCAAAGGGTAGTAGGTGCCGCCTTTGACGGTGGCGTCGTTGCAGACAATCATGCAATCAATGCCACTGACCCTACCTATACCAGTGATGAGTCCGGCAGCCGGTGCGCTGTCGCTGCCGTCTTTGTCAGGGTACATACCGTAGGCAGCCATAGGACTCAGCTCTAAAAACGGTGTGCCGGGGTCAAGCAGCATCTGCACCCGATCACGCGGCAGCAATTTGCCACGGGCTGTGTGCTTGGCCCGCGACGTATCGCCGCCGCCCAAGGCAGCTTTGTTGACTTTGGCGTTCAGGTCATCGACCAAGTAGCGCATGGCAGCAGCGTTGGCTACAAAATCGGCAGAACGGGCGTTAAGTTTGGTTTCCAAGACAGGCATGGTGAATTCGCGCTATTAGATTACTAAATTTTTATCATCGTTTACTTATGTCTAATTGACGTTAACGTAAACGTCAATCAATCGCAGATTGTGCCATCTTTTGACCCAATAGACTAGGTAAATGCAGCATATCTGTAAACGTGTGACTAGCACCCGCAGCCATTAGACCAGCATGTTCTGCGGCTTGCATATGCGGAGGGGCGTAACCAAACACCATACAACCCGCAGCCACACCGGCCATCACACCCGTGACCGTATCCTCAACCACGGCACAACGGCTAGGATGGACGCCTACTGCAGCGGCGGCAGCTAGATAAACATCAGGTGCGGGTTTGGAGCGCGGCATTTCGTGGCCACTGAAGATGCGGCCTTCAAAATAGGGCATCAAAGCTACTTTGGCGAGCTGCAGCTCAACTTTGAACCTGTCAGCCCCCGACGCGCAGGCGATGCGTCCGCCAAAACTAAGGTGGATTTGCTCAATAGCGGCATGGATATTGGGGATTGCCTGTAAATGCGCCTCTAACGCTGCGTTGCGCCGCGCTCTGAACGCGGCCATCCAAGCCTCGGTCAAAGGTTTGCCGGTGTTGGCCTCGATCGCCAGCTTTTCATCGATCACGGCTTTGCCGACGAAATGCTGGAAGCAGGCTTCAGGCGTCAAACACCAACCCTGCTCTTCCAGCATATCGCGCAACAAGCCGTTGGTGATGGGTTCGCTGTCGACCAATACACCGTCACAATCAAACAAAACAGCGTCAAATTTATGATACATATTCACTATATATTTAATAGCACTTTAGGCAATAAATACGCCGACTACAAAGAAATTTATGGACATATAAATAGGTATTTTTTAGATGCTTTTTTATAAGTTATCACCATCAACATAATACCAATAACCGTTCTCAGACACAAAATGACTGCGTTCATGCAAGCGAATGGCACGACCGGTGCTGTCGCGCTGCCTTGCGACAAAGGTGACTTCCGAGTGAGTAGCATCAACCACCGTGTGATTTTGAACCTGCAAACCCAGCCATTTCACGCCAGATTCGAAATCCAAACTCGCTGGACGCTGGCTGCTGTGCCAAGTACTGAGTAAATAATCAGCCTTTTCAAGCACGAAGGCGCTGTAGCGGGAACGCATCAAACACTGGGCATCGGGCGCAGCCAGCTCATCGTCAATGTACTGACCGCAACATGCGATGTAAGCCAAGGGCTGCTTTTTCGCGTCGATTCTGCCGCAAGGGCATGGTATTGCAGAATCTACTAATCGCATTCTCGCTGTAGCCAAGTTGTTCCGATTCGCGCGATGAACGTATTTATCCCGCCCTCTTCGCTCTGCGCTCTTCCAAGGTCTCCACTGGAGCGCCGGCATTGACCCACGCCTCATAGCCGCCGTCGATGTGCGCCACATTAGTCATGCCCATGTCCTGCAAGGTTTTAGCCGCCAATGCGCTGCGCCAACCTGCTCCGCAGAACAAAATGAACTCTTTGCTGTCATCTGCCCAGATCTTCTTGTGGTACGGCGATTCGGGGTCGACCCAAAACTCCAGCATGCAGCGTGGCGCATGCATGCTGTCTGTCACGGTACCGTCTTTTAATTCGCGCACATCGCGGATGTCGACGATTTGCACTTTGGTTTTTGAGCTGGCGTCGGCGCTTTTTGCCAGTACTTCGGCGACGGTGTAGGTTGTCACCCGGGCCATGGCCTCGTCAACTAAAACCCGAAAACCCTTGGTGATTGCCATTTTTTGTTCCTAAATAATGATTTTTATTTTCAATGATTTTAATTTTATTGATTTAAAACTAAGCCAAAGCACGCGTGATGATGATTTTTTGCACATCGCTAGTGCCTTCATAAATCTGGCAGACCCGCACATCGCGGTAAATCCGCTCAACTGGGAAATCGCTGACATAGCCGTAACCACCCAGAGTTTGTATCGCCGCGCTACAGACTTGCTCAGCCATTTCGCTGGCAAATAGCTTGGCCATGGCAGCTTCTTTCAGGCAGGGTCTGCCTGCATCGCGCAAGGCGGCTGCATGCCAGATCAATTGCCTTGCCGCTTCAATCTGCGTCGCACAATCGGCTAACCGGAAGCCGACGGCCTGATGGTTAAAAATAGCTTGCCCGAAGCTGGCGCGCTCTTTTGAATAAGCCAATGCACATTCAAACGCGCTGCGTGCCATGCCCACGCTTTGCGCAGCTATGCCGATGCGGCCGCCCTCCAGCGCACCCAAGGCAATTTTGTAGCCCTCGCCCTCTTGACCGATCAAGTTGTCAGCAGGGATGCGGCAGTTGTCGAAGTTGATCTGCGCGGTGTCGCTGCTGTGCTGCCCCAGCTTGTCTTCTAAACGCGCCACACTATAGCCGGGTGAATTGGTGGGGACGATAAAGGCGCTCATGCCCTTTTTGCCAGCATCCTTGTCGGTCATGGCGATGACAATCGCAACATCGCCGTTTTTACCGCTGGTGACGAACTGCTTCACGCCGTTGATGATGTAGTTGTCTCCCACTTTGCGTGCCGTCGTTGACAGATTTGAGGCATCACTGCCAACATGCGGTTCGGTCAAGCAAAACGCACCCAACATCGCACCCAAAGCCAAAGGCGTAAGCCATTTTTTCTTTTGCTCTGCATTGCCATAACGCATCAAAATGGCGTTGACGGGGCAGTTCGTGACGCTGATAGCCGTGCTAGTGCCGCCGTCGCCAGCGGCAATTTCTTCCAGCACCACCGCCAAGGTCAAATAATCTAAATTCGCCCCACCAAACTCTTCAGGCACGCAAATACCATATGCGCCCAACTGCGCCAAGCCTTTGTGCACGTCTTTGGGGAAGTGGTGCTCTTTGTCCCACTTGGCGGCGTTAGGCCACAGCTGCTCTTGCGCGAACGCACGAACGGCGTCGCGAATCATTTCTTGGTCTTGGTTGAGCAACATGGTATCGGTATTTACTTTTAGAAATAACTTTTAAATCAACTCAATCGTCATCGCCGTTGCTTCGCCACCGCCAATGCACAGCGTGGCCAAGCCGCGCTTCAGACCACGGGCTTGCAGGGCGTGGATCAGCGTCACGATTATGCGAGCACCACTCGCGCCAATCGGGTGTCCCAACGCACAAGCGCCGCCGTTGACGTTGACGATCTCATGCGACATGGACAGCTCTGTCATCAAGGCCATGGGCACGACAGCAAAGGCTTCGTTGATTTCCCACAGTTGCACATCTTTCGCAGTCCAACCCGCTTTAGTCAAGGCTTTTTGCGTTGCCCCCAGTGGCGCTGTCGCAAACCAGTTGGGCTCTTGCGCGTGGGTGGCGTGGCTGACAATGCGGGCTATTGGTTTTACGCTTCCCTTCTCAGCCATACTTTGACGCATCAACACCAAGGCTGCCGCCCCGTCGTTGATAGACGAGCTGGACGCTGCGGTGATAGTGCCGTCTTTTTTAAACGCTGCACGCAAACCCGCAATCTTATCGAGTTTGATTTTTCCAGGGCCTTCGTCTATGCTGATAACAGTATCGCCAGCGCGACCTTTAACCGTCACAGTTGCGATTTCAGCTACAAACGCGCCTGATTTGATAGCCGCTTGAGCACGTTCTACGCTGGCTATGGCAAATTTATCTTGTGCTTCTCGGGTAAAGTTGTATTTGGCTGCGCAATCTTCACCAAATGTACCCATAGACCGCCCGGCTTCGTAAGCATCTTCCAAACCGTCTAACATCATGTGATCGAAAATTTGACCATGCCCAATACGAATGCCACTGCGTCCCTTTGGCAACAAATGCGGAGCATTGGTCATACTTTCCATACCGCCTGCAACAACGACATCAGCACTGCCGGCGAGCAACATGTCATGTGCAAACATGGCTGCACGCATACCTGAACCACACATTTTTGACAATGTGACCGCACCCGCGCTGATGGGCAAGCCGCCTTTGAAAGCAGCTTGGCGAGCAGGCGCTTGGCCTTGGCCTGCCATCAAGCAATTGCCGAACAAAACTTCATTGACAGCATCGCCTTTGATGCCAGCGCGTTCAACAGCCGCTTTGATGGCGGCGCCTCCCAAGTCATGCGCTGCTAGACTTGAAAAATCGCCTTGAAAAGCACCCATAGGTGTACGTGCAGCGGAGACGATAACAATTGATTCAGACATAGTTTTCTCTATTTAGTAAATGATTAAAAATAATTAGCTTACGAATCAATGGCATGTGATTGGTGTGAAAATCGGCGTTCATTCTCATACGGAAAAACATCAAACACATGACCCTCTGCAATGCGCTCTTTGTGCGCTTGCCAGAAAGATGCTTCCAACAAATCTGCATGGTGCTTCATAAACATAGTGCGCACCGTTGGATTCCCTAGCAAAAATGGACCAAATGTTTCGGGAAAGACGTCTCTGGGGCCAACTTTGTACCAAATTTCGCCACTCATTTCTTCTTCTTCTGTACGTGGCTGAGGTACTTTTCGGAAATTACAATCGGTGATATATTCAATCTCGTCGTAGTCGTAAAACACAACTTTTCCGTTGCGCGTGATGCCAAAATTTTTCCACAACATGTCACCAGGGAAAATGTTGGCGGCCACCAAGTCTTTGATCGCGTTGCCGTACTCAATTACTCCACGCTCTACTTGTAGCAAAGCGCGCGCAGACGCTGAGCCTGGTTCTGGGTCGACAAAACCAACATCAAACGCTTCTTGCAAATAAATATTGAGCGGAATCATTCGTCGCTCAATATAGATGTGCTTGATGACCACTTCCATGTGGCCATCAGAGTCACGATCACTGATTTCTAATTGGCTAGGCGCAAATTTTTCGATTTCAGCAATCAGCTCGTCGTCAAAACGATCACGTGGGAAAGCAACTTCGCTGTATTCCAAGGTGTCGGCCATACGACCAACACGATCATGTTGCTTTACCAGTAAATATTTGCCTTTGATCTGCTCTCGCGTAGTGTCTTTTTGCGGCGGGTAATAGTCTTTGATCACCTTGAAGACATAGGGAAACGACGGCAAATCAAACACCAGCATGACCATGCCTTTGATGCCGGGTGCAATGCGAAACTTGTCTGTCGAATGCCGTAAATGGTGCAAAAAGTCGCGGTAAAAAAGCGTTTTACCTTGCTTTTGGAGTCCGAGTGCATTGTAAATTTCGTTGCGTGGTTTACGCGGCATCATGCTGCGTAAAAACTGTACGAAAGCTGAAGGCACTTCCATGTCGACCATAAAGTAAGCGCGTGCAAAGCTGAAAAGCGTCTGCAAATCATCCTCACCAAAAAGCACCGCATCAATGACCAAATTATTTACCGGCGATGCTTCATCCAGTTCACGTTCAATATGAAGCAAGGGAAGCGCAAACGGCACTTCGTTGAAACCGTTGATGATCTTGCCGACAATATAGGCGCCCTTGTTCCGAAAAAACAGGCTAGATAGAACCTGTATTTGAAAATTAGCGCGTAACTTAACATCCTGCAGCCGCTCACGCACCGCATTGACGACACACGCGACATCCCGCGGCAAGTCTTGAAACGCTGTACGCAAATCAAAATCAAGTACCAGTTTTTGAACTGCTTCGCCTATGTTTTCTGAATTCGGGTAGTAAGACCGATAGGTTGGTCTAGCAGCTGGTTCGTCGTTTTCAATATATTCTGTGCTGACTGCAGGTCGTACGAAAATAAAATCATTTTGAAAGTAGCTGCGATGCAAAATTTTCGTCGTCACCGAGTTAAAAAATGTCTCTGCAAGTTCAGGCTGATGATGGTCAACCAACAGCCCGATGTAGTGCAATTTGATTTGTTGCCAAACATCCATCGCTTGATCAGCAGCTTTGAATTCGAGCTCAAGCCGCATCGAGCATTCTTTGACGCGCATGTCATAAAACTCAATGCGTTCACGCTGCGCACGTTGTTGACCATGCCAGTCAGCCACTTCAAACCGGTGTTTTGCGCGGGCAGACTCAGTACGAAATAAACCATAGTGACGGTTAAATCCGTCCATCATGGCTTTGGCAATATCGTAGGCAAGTGTTGAATCTAAGCGTTGCGGGAACATGGTTGAAAATTTCTGATTTTGAATTTTTTACTAATAAATAGCTATAAATAACATAGCAACTTGACCATATTTATTGACGGCTAGAAGCCAAAACACCCTCTATTGATTGTTTATAAATAGTCTCTAAATTATCTAATCCTGAAACACTGATTCGTAAATCTTGCAGCAAACCGTCATGAATGCCATACACCCAGCCGTGAACTTGAATCACTTGTCCACGGCTCCAAGCATCTAACATGACCGTGCTTTGGCAAACATTGACAACTTGTTCCACAACGTTTAACGTCACCAAGGCATCTAAACGTTTGCCCTCTGGCATGGCATCTAGAGACTGACGATGACGGTCTCGTACATCTTGAATATGTCGTATCCAATTGTCAGCCAGACCAATGCGCAAATTACTAAGCGCCGCCTGCACACCGCCGCAGCCGTAGTGCCCAACCACCATGATGTGCTCGACCTTCAACATTTCAACGGCAAACTGAATTGTTGACAATGCGTTTAAATCCGAATGCACCACGACATTGGCAACATTGCGATGCACAAACACCTCACCTGGCTCTAATCCGGTGATTTGATTGGCAGGCACTCGGCTGTCTGAGCAACCAATCCACATGTATTTAGGTTTTTGCTGGCTTTTTAAGTTGGTGAAAAAGCCAGGGCGCGTTCGCTCCATCTCGGCAGCCCACTGGCGGTTATGGGCGAAAAGGTCTGAAATTGAAGTTGGCATAGTTGGTAGTTTTACTGTTATTGGCGAATAGCTTACATCGTCTCAGCAAAAATCTCACGCCCAATTAACATACGACGAATCTCACTCGTACCTGCACCTATTTCATAGAGCTTTGCATCACGCCACAAACGGCCGAGCGGGTAATCATTGATATAACCATTGCCACCGAAAATTTGTACGCCCTCGCCCGCCATCCAAGTGGCTTTTTCAGCGCACCAAAGAATAACCGAGGCGCAATCTTTGCGTACTTGGCGTACATGCTCTAAGCCCAGCATGTCTAGATTTTTAGCGACTGTGTACGCAAATGATCGTCCGGCTTGCAATACCGTGTACATGTCGGCGACCTTGCCCTGCATGAGTTGGAATTCACCAATGCTTTGCCCAAACTGCTTACGGTCATGAATGTAGGGAATCACGTTGTCCATCACCGATTGCATGATGCCTAATGGACCGCCCGTTAACACGGCACGCTCGTAGTCCAAGCCGCTCATCAGCACCTTGGCACCACTGTTGAGTCCGCCCAAAATATGGCTTTCTGGCACTTCAACATTCTGAAACACCAACTCGCCGGTGTGGCTGCCACGCATGCCGAGTTTGTTCAACTTTTGCGCCACCGAGAAACCAGGCATGCTTTTTTCAATCAAAAATGCCGTCACGCCGCGCGCTCCCAGCTCGGGCTCAGTCTTGGCGTAGACCACCAGCGTGTCGGCGTCAGGGCCGTTGGTGATCCACATTTTGCTGCCGTTCAAAACGTAATAGCCGCCTTTGTCTTCAGCCTTTAGCTTCATGCTGATGACGTCACTACCAGCGCCCGGCTCACTCATCGCCAAAGCGCCTACATGCTCACCGTTGATCAGTTTGGGCAGGTATTTTTGGCGTTGCGCTTCGGTACCGTTGCGCTTGATTTGATTCACGCAGAGGTTGCTGTGTGCACCGTAGCTCAAACCGACCGATGCCGAAGCACGGCTGATTTCTTCCATAGCAATCATGTGTGCCAGATAGCCCATGTTGGCACCGCCGTATTCTTCTGACACGGTGATGCCCAATACGCCCAAGTCACCCATTTTTCGCCACAAATCCATGGGGAATTGGTCGCTGCTGTCGATATCCGCCGCACGGGGGGCGATCTCTGCTTGTGCAAACTCGCGCACCGCATCGCGCAAGGCGTCGATGTCTTCACCGAGTTGGAAATTGAGTCCGGGCAGGTTCATGGCGTGTCTCCGATGGCTTATTTGATCGCTAATTAAGCAGTTGACGTTTACGTAAACGTCAATCAAGACACTATTGTAGCCAGAATGCAGCCAAACCCCGCTACTTTTTGTAGCTTACGTCGGCTCGATGGGGTCGACAGGCGCTTGTGTGTGCTTGATAAAAATCTGCGCTGCCCAAATACCGATTTCGTAAAGCAAACACATGGGAATCGCCAACGCCAGTTGCGACACCACATCTGGCGGTGTCACGATGGCGGCAATGATGAATGCCAGCACCACAAAATAGCCACGGAAGTCTTTCAGCTGCTGAATGGTCACCATACCCATGCGCGCCAGCACAATGACGACAATAGGCACTTCAAACGCCAAGCCAAAGGCCAAAAACATGCTGAGTACGAAGCCTAAATACGCCTCAATATCAGGTGCTGCAGTGATGCTTTTGGGCGCAAAACTTTGGATGAATTTAAAAACTTGGCCAAATACAAAGTAATAACAAAACAATACGCCGATAAAAAATAGCACAGTGCTTGATACGACCAAGGGCAGTACCAGCTTTTTCTCATGCATGTACAAACCTGGGGCAACGAATGACCAGACTTGCCACAAAACCACGGGCAAAGCGATTAAAAATGCGGACATCATCAATATTTTCAGTGGTACTAAAAATGGTGATATGACAGAGGTCGCAATCAAAGTTGCGCCTTTAGGAAGATGGACTACCAATGGCGCTGCCATGATGTCGTATAAAGCCCCAGGGCCGGGATAGATAGCCAAGCCAATAGCGACGACACCAATAGCAATGACTATTTTTATTAAGCGATCACGTAGCTCTACCAAATGCTGCACAAATGGTTGTTCTGTACCAGCTAGCTCATCTACTTTTTCGGTTGCTTTGTTTGTATCGTCTGCCATGGGTTTTCGTGCTAGTCGGTTTCAGCCTGCCGCATTGACAAACCTAAAAGATAAATTTGAAGCGCAAATTTAAAGAAATATTTAAGCCAATCTTACGGGGCGATACTTAGCCACTCGCGCTGCCCCAGAGAGCGCTTTGGTTCGTACGCCGGTTCTAGCCTTGTACCAGTTTGGCGTAGCGCCTTGCTTCACGCGCCATTTCTTTTTGGGATGCGAATACGTTGGGAAGCTGCTATAGGCATTGCCTGTGTCATTTGAGCTGGACATACTAGCTTCACTAGTCGCTTCTTTCCAGTCTTTCTCAAAATCCGTCACACCGCTATGAATGGAGCTTTCAACATCTGATGCCGCACTTTGCATCGTGTCTTTCATCTTCTTGAGCTCATCAAGTTCAATAGATTTACTCACCTCTGCTTTCACGTCGGCGATATAGCGCTGCGCTTTGCCCAGCAAAGTACCAATCGTACGTGCAACACGCGGCAGCTTCTCAGGCCCGATGACGATCAAAGCCACCGCACCAATCAGCGCAATTTTTGAAATTCCTAAATCGATCACGTCAGATAACTTAAATTACAGCGAGAAAAATTAGGCTTAAAGCTTGTGCTTTGCTTCGACGTCGATGGTGTTTTTGGCAGCATCTGCAGCGGCTGAAGCTGTCACTTGCGCAGCCGGCTTGTCGTCAGGAGTTGCAGCGCCATCTTTCATGCCATCTTTAAAACCTTTTACAGCACCACCCAAATCACCACCCATGTTTTTCAGCTTTTTGGTGCCAAACACCATGACAACTATCAACAGAACGATGAGCCAGTGCCAAATTGAAAATGAACCCATGATGAACTCCTAAAATAAATGATTAAATCTCTAAAAATATCCGTATGAAGTGATTCTAAGCGCTGATTGGTAATTCCAACTCATTAACCTCTTAACCAAGGCCTTGGACCACCCATGACATGCCAATGCATATGATGCACTTCTTGCCCGCCCTCTGCACCTGTATTGGCAACAATGCGAAAACCACCTTCAGGATAGGGTTTGCAACCTTCCTGCAAAGCCAGCTTAGGCGCTAAAACCATCATTCGACCCAATAAATCCACATTCGTTTCATCAACCTGCGCCAACGAAGCAAAGTGTTTCTTCGGAACTATTAAAAAATGAACAGGTGCCCAAGGGTGGATATCGTGAAATGCAAAGATATCGTCATCTTC
>JANMTB010000072.1:0-11903 GCA_031390045.1 Polaromonas sp. | reverse complement strand
CACGAAGAGTATTTGCCACCGGCAACGACTGATTTCACCGCTGGCGGCCAGCGCTTGATTGACAAACTCAAGGACATCCCCGGTCGCAAGGTGATTTTCATCATCTGGGCGGGTGGCAATCCGTTCAAAATTGCAGATATGGACTTGAAACGTCACGGCATTGAAATCGCAACGGGCGGCAATATCTTGCCAGCCTTGGTGGCTTACAAGCAGTTCCCGGGCATGGAAGGTGCGGCTTACTACTATTTCGGTATGCCGAAAAACACGGTAAACGATGCGATGGTGGCACGACACTACAGCCAGTTTAAAACACCACCAGATTTTTTCACAGCAGGTGGTTTCTCCGCTGCAATGGCCGTGGTCACCGCGCTTAAAAAATCGAACGGGGACGCCAGTGCGAACACCCTCATCAAAACCATGGAAGGCATGAGTTTTGACACGCCAAAAGGCAAGATGACTTTCCGTGCGGACGATCATCAAGCCATGCAAAGCATGTTCCACTTCAAAATCAAAGTCGACCCAGCGTTCGCTTGGGGTGTGCCTGAATTGGTGCGCGAGATCAAAGCCGATGAAATGCAAGTTCCGATACGTAACAAGCGCTAAATTCAAAAGCCAAGTTCAAACGTTAACTTCTAACGCATGCTTGAAACGCGCGAACTCACGGTCCGCTTCGGCGGGCATGTGGCGGTCAATGCGGTCAGCTGTACCTTTCAACCCGGCACATTGACCGCCATCGTTGGCCCCAACGGTGCGGGTAAAACCACTTATTTCAACCTCATTTCGGGTCAAGTCAAGGCTTCCAGCGGCGAAGTGCTATTGGGTGGTCAACTTTTAGGCAGCATGAGCCCTTCTGCCAGAACGCATGCGGGATTAGGTCGGGCGTTTCAGCTGACGAATCTATTTCCCAACCTGTCGGTGGTTGAAAACGTGCGTTTGGCGGTGCAAGCGTCGCACGAGGGCGCGCATCGCCGTGGTCTGAATCTGTGGAGTATTTGGAGCGACCACAAACCACTCATACAGCGTGCGCAAGAAATTCTAGAAACAGTGGCAATGGCGGACAAACAGCACGCAACCGTGGCGAGTTTGCCGCATGGCGATCAGCGCAAGCTGGAAGTCGCTTTGCTGATGGCTTTGGACCCGCTGGTGTATATGTTTGACGAACCCACCGCCGGCATGAGTGCTGAAGAAGCGCCTGTGATTCTCAATTTGATTCGGCAACTCAAAGCAGATAAAAGCAAAACTATTTTATTGGTAGAGCACAAAATGGATGTGGTGCGGGAACTGGCCGACCGCATCATCGTGTTGCACAACGGCCAATTGGTGGCCGATGGTGAACCCGCTGAAGTGATTGCTTCACCCATTGTGCAAGAGGCGTATTTGGGCATTGCTCCAGTATGACTACAACCGTCAACGATACATTGCTATCGCTGCAAGGCGTGCATACCCACATCGGCGCGTACCACATCTTGCATGGCGTGGACTTGGTCGTACCGCGTGGCCAGCTCACCATGCTATTGGGGCGCAATGGTGCTGGCAAAACCACGACACTGCGCACCATCATGGGTTTGTGGCATGCCAGTCAGGGGAGCATCAAATTTGCAGACCGTGACATCACCGCACTCAACACGCCCGATATTGCGGCATTGAACATTGCCTATGTACCAGAAAACATGGGCATCTTCTCTGACCTGACGGTGAAAGAAAACATGCTGCTGGCGGCTCGGCAGGCTAAACGCGCCAGCCTGATGGATGAGAAGCGTCTAGCTTGGATTTTCTCGTTGTTTCCCGCTGTAGAAAAATTCTGGAACCACCCTGCCGGCAAACTGTCTGGCGGTCAAAAGCAGATGCTGGCGGTCGCACGGGCGATTGTCGAGCCACGTGATTTACTCATTGTGGACGAGCCCAGCAAGGGTTTGGCGCCCGCCATCATCAACAACATGATAGCCGCTTTTGCCCAACTCAAAGCGACCGGAACCACCCTGCTGGTTGTGGAGCAAAACATCAACTTCGCCAAGCGGCTGGGCGACCATGTCGCCGTGATGGACAACGGGCGTGTCGTCCATGCCGGAACGATGCTGGCACTGGCTGACGATGAAGTTTTGCAAAAATCATTGCTGGGATTGGCCTTATGAAATTTGACCAAATCAGGCTGGCTTTGAATCAACTCGACTTTGACTGGAAACCCTTGGCTTTGGTGCCATTGCTGGCAGCCTTTGTATTTCCATTCATTGGGTCAAGCTCAACGTGGCTGACCTTAACTGTAGCGGGTTTGGCCATGGGGATGATTATTTTCATCATCGCCTCTGGTCTTACTTTGGTTTTTGGCTTGATGGATGTGCTCAACTTTGGGCACGGTGTGTTCATCGCGTTGGGGGCTTTTGTAGCCACGACAGTGCTGGGGTTGATGGGTAACTGGACAGGTTCGCCAGAGATTTGGCGCAATTTGGTCGCTATTTTTCCTGCTATTTTGGTAGCCATGCTGGTTTCAGGCGCGGTTGGCTTGGCTTTCGAGCGTTTCATCATTCGCCCTGTGTATGGGCAGCACCTCAAACAAATTTTGATCACCATGGGTGGCATGATCATTGGTGAAGAACTCATCAAAGTGGTTTGGGGGCCAGCGCAAATACCTTTGCCATTACCAGAAGGCTTGCGTGGTTCCGTATTGATGGGTGACGCTGCGATTGAAAAATACCGTTTGTTAGCCGTTATGGTGGGTTTGCTGGTTTTTGCCGTCCTAGCATGGACGCTCAGCCGCACCAAAATTGGCCTGCTGATACGTGCTGGCGTGCAAGACCGGGAAATGGTCGAGTCTTTGGGTTACCGCATCAAACGGCTGTTTATCGGCGTGTTTGTGGTGGGCAGCGCTTTGGCGGGACTGGGCGGCGTCATGTGGGGGCTGTACCAGCAAAACGTCACACCGCAAATGGGCGCGCAGGTCAATGTGCTGATTTTCATTGTCATCATCATTGGCGGTTTGGGCTCTACCGGCGGCGCTTTGATAGGGGCATTGTTGGTCGGGCTGATGGCCAATTACACCGGTTTTTTGCTCCCCAAACTCGCCTTGTTTTCCAACATCGCCCTGATGGTGGCGATTCTGCTGTGGCGACCGCAAGGCGTTTACCCCGTGGCGAACCGATAATGAACACCCCCCGGCTTGCCCACTTCGTGTGGCCGCTTTCCCCCTTGCAGGGGGCAACACCAGCAGCCCGGCAAAGCCGGTTCTGCGGTGTTTCTGGCTTAAGACACGTTTTTTTTTGAGGCGATTGTATGTTGCAACGACTGCTTTCCAACGATTTCCCCCGCAGCCGCGTGCTGGCCGTGTTGCTGGTGTTGCTGCTGCTCGGCTTGGCGGGTGCACCCTTTATTTTCCCAGGCGTCAAAGCCTTGAATGTCGCCGCCAAAGTACTGGTTTTTATTGTGCTGGTGGCCAGTTTCGATCTTTTGTTGGGTTACACCGGCATTGTCAGCTTCGCACACACCATGTTTTTTGGTATTGGCGCTTACGGTATTGCCGTAGCCACGACACATTTGGGGCCGACTTGGACAGCACTGGCGGTTGGGCTGCTGTCATCGTTGGCCTTGTCTTTTGTGTTGGCGCTTCTAGTAGGGCTTTTTTCGCTCCGAGTCAGAGCCATCTTTTTTGCGATGATCACCCTGGCCGTGGCTTCGGCATTTTTGACCTTGGCATCACAACTGTCGGACATCACCGGCGGTGAAGATGGGTTGACTTTCAAAGTGCCCGCGGTGCTGTCACCCAGTTTTGAGTTCAGTGATCAGCCCTTTTTAGGTGTCATGCTCGATGGGCGCTTGCTGTGCTATTACCTGCTTTTTGTGATGGCATTGGTGCTACTACTGGCACTATTGCGCATTGTGAACTCACCTTTTGGCCGGGTCTTGCAAGCCATTCGCGAGAACGAATTCCGCGCTGAAGCGATTGGCTACCGTGTGGTGGTGTATCGCACCACATCCAGCATTTTGTCTGCTCTGTTTGCTTGCATGGCTGGTGCGATGTTGGCTATCTGGCTGCGCTACAACGGGCCAGACACCTCTTTGTCGTTTGAAATCATGATGGATGTGCTCTTGATCGTGGTGATAGGCGGCATGGGCACGATTTATGGCTCGGCCATTGGTGCTGCCTTGTTTTTAGTCGCACAAAGTTATCTGCAAGACTTACTTCGTTTAGGCAGCGAAGCTGCCGCCCCACTGCCGTGGCTGTCAGCCCTGCTGTCGCCTGACCGCTGGCTGCTCTGGCTAGGCGTGCTGTTTGTACTCTCGGTGTATTACTTTCCCACGGGGGTTGTCGGGAAATTGCGGGCGAATGCGGTGCGTTAGCAAATTCGGGTTAATTCATCAAATTTATCGTTAAAATATGCCTCTAGCCGGCGTATTTATTGCCTAAAAAGCTATTAAATCTATAGCAATTCAGCATACTTGGGTGGCTGGCAGCCGGCGCGGGTGCAGTTGATGGCGGCGGCTTGCATGGCTTGGGACAGGGTGGTTTGGACTCGGTTGGCGGCGTTTTCTGGATTTAAGACCCAATCGCCCAAACAATTTCCCCAAAACGTATCGCCAGCACCTACTGTGTCTACCGCAGTGACTTTGGGCACGTTTTGCTCGGCGGATTTCCCATCCACTTGCAGCCAAGCGCCGTCTCCGCCAAAGGTTAAAGCAACACGGCTGATGCCTTGGGCGGTGAAGTGTTTGGCTATCTCAGTGCCTTGGCTACGGTTTGGTGCGGAAAAACCTAGTAACTCTAAGTCTTCGTCGCTGGCTTTGAGCCAATCTGCCAAAGCAGCAATTGACTTCACGGCTGCTACGTATTGGGACAAGTTTGCAGCTAATTTGGGGCGCAGATTGACGTCAACACTGATGGTCCAACCCATTTTTTTAGCGGCTTTGAGGATGGCAAAGACTTTTTCATGCTCTGGCGGCACGAGGAGCAAGGAACCAGTATGCAAAACACCCGGCTTAGTACCTGATGCAACGCCTTCCAGAGCCGTCAAAATTTGATCGACTGAATAATCACGGTCTGCAATGCCTTCACGGTAAAAGCCGTAGCTGGGCTGGCCATGTTTGATTTGTACGAC
This sequence comes from Polaromonas sp., assembly GCA_031390045.1. GTDB lineage: Bacteria > Pseudomonadota > Gammaproteobacteria > Burkholderiales > Burkholderiaceae_C > Aalborgiella. Next base: position 6,816 of record JANMTB010000072.1, on the reverse strand, counting down.
TGCTAATGATGTGGGTAAACGACTGGCTGGGAGCACTGTCTTGACGCCGTCTTGTGCCAACTGCGCGCGCATTTGGTCGCCGAAATTGTCAGTAGACAGCGGATTGACGAAACTAACTGCAGCCCCACGCAAAGCAGCAGCACGCGCCAAGTTGAACGGACTGCCGCCCATGTGCGGCTTGAGCGAGCCATCTGCTTGCGCAACGCAATCCATCAGCGCTTCGCCCAGCACCCAAATTGATTGACTCATTTTTCGCTTACCTCTTCAACAACCGCTGACGGCGAACCACGTCAATCCAAACAGCGATGATGACGACTGCGCCTATCGCCATCATTTGACGAAATTGGGAAATTTCCATCAAATTCATGCCGTTGCGAATCATCGTGATCAGCACGGCACCGAGCAAGCTGCCCCAAATGCTGCCTCGCCCACCGAACAATGAGGTACCACCCAAAATGACCGCTGCAATCGCATCGAGCTCGAAATTTTGCGCCATTTTGCCACTGGATGAATCCATGCGACCCAACAAAACAATAGCACCTAAGCCACATGATATACCGCTTACAACATAAACACTAAGTTTGTACCAGCGAATATTGATACCCACTTGGCGTGCACCCATTTCGTTCGAACCCATCGCGTAAACGTAGCGCCCTAGCTTGGTACTGGACAAGACAAATGCCATCACCACAAAATAAGTACTGGCAATCCATGTCGGCATCGGTACACCGAGGAATTCGCCGTAACCTAAAAACCGAATCAAAGGCGGCATGCCTGAGTTGTCAAAACCGCCGGTCGCATCAAACGCCAAGCCGCGCCACAAAGTCAAACCGCCCAGTGTCACAATGAATGAAGGAATGCCGACAAAGGCGACCAAATAGCCGTTGAACAAACCAACCGCCGCGCCTATTGCCAAGGCAACGAGGATAGAAGCGTAAGGGTTGATGCCCAGCTTAATCATCATGTGTCCCGCAAATGCGCCGGCTAAGGCCGTGATCGCGCCTACAGCCAGATCTACGCCGCCAGTCAAAATCACAAAAGTTTGGCCGCCTGCGAGCAAAGCTATCACCGATGCTTGGACCAAAATATTGGACAAATTACCCGTCGATAAAAAATAGGGGGAAGCAAAAGTCAAAAACAAACTAAGCACCAGCAAGGCAACCAAGGCGCCATACCATTCTTGACGAGCCATGGTTTTGAGCGGTTTGATGGATAACAGGGAATTCATACAACAGCTTTCCGAACAAAACTTCAACAAAAAAAGGGCGACCGCCTTTCGACGATCGCCTTGAACACTCTCTTACTTACTACTTACTCTCTCAGCGAAAATTCTTTGCTAAAACTCTTAACTAAACTTTGTCAAAATCTAAAATCACTTCACTTTCATGAATTGACCCACGCCAGAGTCTTTGGCGAACTGGTCAACGTTAGCGGGCAACACCAAGAATGACCCTGTATCGATACGCTTTTCGATCTTCTTACCTTGTGCAGCAGCGATAGCAGACTCAACACCCACTTTGCCGATCTTGGCCAACATTTGAGCAGAGTTAGCTTGTTGCCAACCTTCTTTCATCATGTCCAAACCGCCTGGTGAGCCATCAAAACCAGCGATTTTGATGTCGCCAGGCTTCTTGCCAGCCGCCAACAAAGCTGCTTTGGCACCCAAAGCACCGCCGTCCCATGCGCAAGCAATCACTTTTGCACCAGCATTGGCTTTCAAAGCAGCTTCCACACCGTTTTGTGCTTCAGTTTGATCCCATTTAGTAGGAACTTCAACCACTTTTACATTTGGCTTTTTAGCTTTCAAACCTGCCAAAAAACCTTCTTTACGTTCACGACCTGTTGATTGACCTTGGTCACCCGTCACGTAGATGACGGTGTCTGTATCGCCAACTTGGTCAGCAGCCCACTCGCCTTGAGATTTAGCAGCAGGCACATTGTCAGTAGCTACATAAGAGGTAATTTCAGCGCCAGTGATGCCTGTATCCACAGCCACAACGGCAATACCGGCAGCCAAAGCTTTGTTGATCGCCGGTGCAATACCTGCGCTGTCAACGGGTGCGATAGCGATAGCATTCACCTTACGTGTAATCATGTCTTCAACGATGGCCAATTGCTTGGACAAATCGCCCTTCTCAGCTGCCAATTCGATAAATTTCACACCCGTTGCAGCGCCAGCAGCCTTAGCACCGCCATTGATCAGCGTCCAGCCCTCGTTGGTATTGCCATTCGTAATGTAGGCAACCGTCACTTCTTTAGCTGCAGGTGCTGCTGCAGGTTTAGCTTCTTCTTTTTTACCGCATGCTGACAAAGCAGCAGCTACAGTGACGGCGATGGCCAATTGACCGAATAAACGTTTTTGAATCATAGGGTTATCTCCTGGTTGGTTATAGTTAGCCGCGTCATAGATAGGAGTACAACACTTGCTAGAGAAATATTAAAGCACATATTTGACTAAATAAACCTAGTAGTTTTACTAATGCAATCAAAAGCCCTTTGTGGCAAGCTAGCTAACTATTGAAAGTACTTGTGAAACGTACTTTTGTAAAGCAACTATCTATCGAATCTGTATCTGTCTATGTCAACTACTCATCCCATACTGCACATCAGCAATTTAACCAAGCATTACGGCGGCGTTAAAGCGCTCACCGATGCCAATTTTCAGCTCATGACCGGTGAGCATGTTGCTATTGTTGGGGACAATGGTGCAGGCAAAAGTACGTTTGTGCGCTTAATCACGGGTGCAGAACAACCCAACAGTGGTGATTTATTTCTTGATGGCAAAAAAGTCAACTTCAAATCCCCACTTGATGCACGAGACCAAGGCATGGAAACCGTTTACCAAACGCTGGCCTTGGCGGAAGACTTGGACGTACCGGCCAATATCTTCTTGGGTCGCGAGATCACGCGTATCAATTTGGGCCCTTTGTCTATCTTGAACCACAAAGCCATGCGCGAGCAATCCACGTCGATGTTGTCAACCACTGGTGTGAAGATTCAAGACATGTCGGAGAGCTTGCGCGGCATGTCTGGTGGCCAACGACAATGCGTCGCCATTGCGCGAGCCGCCGGTTTTGCCAAGAAATTGATTATTTTGGATGAACCAACGGCTGCGCTTGGCGTAGCCGAGACTGCTCGTGTGGAGCAAATCATCAAAGGTCTTAAAGAGCGTGGTATTCCGCTCATCATCATCAGCCATAACTTGCGCCAAGTTTTTGATTTGGCTGATCGCATTTATGTGTTTCGCCAAGGTCGCATCATTTGCAACCGCTTGACTAGCCAGACCAACCCGCAAGAGATTGTCGGTTTGATCACGGGTGCCATAGATCCAGCCAATTTGCCTTTGGAAACGCATCAAAATGAAGCAGAGACTGCGACATGTTGAAAGGCATTGACCCCATCCTGTCGCCCGAATTATTGATGCACTTGTCTGCCATGGGGCATGGCGAATGGGTAGCTGTGGTTGATGCCAACTTCACCGCAAACTACTTAGCGCAGGGCAAACCACTTGTAAGATTACCAGGCATCACGCTTGAGCGAGCTTGCCAAGCGGTGCTCTCGGTGTTACCTATCGATGAGCACGTCAGCCATCCTGCAGCTTACATGCGCGTGTGCGATATGCCTGACAGCCACCGCACTGATGCGCAAAAAGCCGTCATCAAGCTGCTGGCCAAAGAAGGTATTCCGCTTAAGCGCATTGCACCCATTGAGCGCTTCGCGTTTTATGACAAAGTTAAAGCCGCCAGCTTGATCGTACAATGCGGTGAAGGCACTGCGTATGGTAACGCCATGTTTGCGAAAGGCGTGATTCTAGTTTGAACGACTCAATATTACTTGCAGCGGCAGACGCGCCTGCAGTGTATCGTGATGCGCGCATGATGCGAGGCTCCAACCACAATGGCATGCGCCAATTCAATGAGCGCATCGTGCTGCAAACCATTCGCCATCACGGTGCCATTCCTAAAGCCGATATTGCGCGATTGACGCAGCTGTCTACTCAAACGATTTCAATCATTGTCAATCGTTTAGAAGGTGATGGATTACTGATCAAGCAAGATCGCGTGCGCGGAAAAATTGGTCAACCCTCAGTGCCCTTGTCGCTCAACCCACATGGCGCGTTTAGCGTGGGACTTCAAGTCGGACGACGCAGCCTAGAGGTGGTGGTCATCGACTTTCTAGGCCAATCGTGCCACCAATTGCAGTTTACTTACCCTTACCCTGATCCTGATGAAGTGCTGCCCAACATCAAGCAAGCCCTCAAACAAATTCAAGAAACGATGGGCACAAACTGGGATAGTACCGTTGGCATTGGTCTAACCGCGCCATTGTCGATGCACAAATGGTCACATCTTTTGGGTGAGGCATCGATCCAAGCAACGCAAGCATTGCAGCGCTGGAAACATGTCGATTTATTGGCCGAAGTGCAAGCTTTGACGAATCTACCCGTTGAGTTTGCCAAAGATACCACCAGCGCTTGTATGGCAGAAATGTTGCAAGGTCATGGCTTGCAAATCAATAGTTTTCTCTACATTTTTGTAGGTACATTTGTGGGTGGTGGCTTGGTCGTTGCGGGCCACATTATGGCGGGTCCGCGCGGTAACGCTGGCGCGATTGGCTCTATGCCAACGAGTCTCGCACATACCCAAAGCGATGTAACGCAGCCAGCTCAGCTATTGCAACTCGCCTCGGGCTGGCAACTCGAGCAAGCTTTAGAAGCAGCAGGTTTTGATCCTTTGTTGGTCCATCAAGACAGTATCCTGGATGCCAAATATGCCGCTTGCACCGCGCCCTGGCTAGCACAAGCCAGCCGTGCTTTAGCGATGACGATCGTCAGTGCTACCGCATTGGTTGATTTAGACGCTGCGGTGATTGACGGCTCTTTGGGACGCTCTTTGATCACAGCGTTGATCAGCGCCACGCGAGAGCAAATCAAACATTACAACTTAGAAGGCTTACAAGCTCCCGCTGTGATGGCCGGACTTGCTGGCAGCCATGCGCGCGCCATTGGTGGTGCCCTATTGCCGCTGCATACACAATTTTTCCCACTGAAAGACATTTTTCTCAAGCAAGATTTGGTTTGATTGATGGCAAAATAAACCAACTACGGTTAAAGTTATCCCGTGAAAATATTTTTAGATTCAGCACAAGTTAGCACGTGGAAACTACCCGCTGGTTGTCCCGCAATTCAAGGCGTCACCACCAACCCGAGCCTCATTTACCAAGCGGGTCTTCCAGTCAATTTAACAACGTATTTGCAGTTGATTCAAGCCGCAGCTGATCACGGCATGGCTGAGCTGATGCTGCAATTACCTGACAACAATACATCCACTGCAATGCAATGGCTTGGGCAACTTCGCCCGACAGCAGAAAAAGCCAATGTCAGACTGACGATTAAACTGCCCTGCCACCCAGAATGGTTACCCACAATTGCTGCTGTGCAAGCCAAAGGTCAAGCCGTACTACTGACAGGTTTGTCTAACCCCGTACAGCTGTTGTGGGCAAAATCGCTCAAAGTCGCATTTGTAGCACCTTATGTGGGCAGATTGGCCGCCGATGGGCGTGACGTATGGCCGTTTATGCAAGCTTGCGTGGCCGTTCAAAACGAACTCTCAGGTCAAAAAAACGGCCCAGCTTTACTGGCTGCCAGCATCAAATCGCCCGACGTCTTAACCAAGCTCATCGCCTGCGGCTCAGCTGCCGCCACGCTGCCACCCGCAAGTTTGGTCGCTTGGTCAGGCGATGCACTGACTGAGGCAGCGATGAATCAATTTGAGCTGGACACCTCTAAAAGTCAGCAAATTAGTATTTAAATACGCCTGTAGCCGTCGTATTTATTTCCTAATCAGCTATAAAAATAATAGCATAAAAACACACAATTAGCATGTCAAAAATACACCAGCTTGTCCCTTACTCGCTTGATGCACCTACATTTGCCATGTTCTTTCTGCCCTGCTAGACTAGCTAAGTCGTTTAGTAAGCATGCTTTCGATAAGCGACTGTCTTTTGTAAATTGTCCATCTTGACCAAACTTCTAATTTCATTTGGAGACTTCTATGCATATCAAATTTTTATCATCCCTCGTCGCAGCTACCGCTTTGTGGTCCTTTGCCAGCGCAGTACAAGCGCAAGTGCCCCAGTACGGTGCAAATGTAAACCATGAGCAAGCCCGTAAAGCACTTGCTGGTGCGGTCGCCAATGCGAAATCGCAAAATCTACCGATGGCGATTTCAGTTGTGGACACATCCGGCCAAATGGTGGCTTTTGAGCGCATGGACAACACCCAATTTGGTAGCATCGCTGTGGCACAAGACAAAGCCACTTCTGCTGCGCTGTACCGTCGCCCCACCAAAGTTTTCCAAGATGCTTTGGCAGCCGGCGGTGCTGGTTTACGCATTTTGACGCTGCGTGGTGCAAATGCGGTTGAAGGCGGCATTCCGCTTATCATCGACGGCAAAATCATGGGCGCTATTGGCGTGTCTGGCGGCTCTGCTGAGCAAGACGGTGTGGTGGCCAAAGCTGGTCAAGATGCGATGGCAGCCAAGTAATCATCTAAAATAGCAATAAGTATCGCTCTAGCCGGCGTATTTATTGCCTAATTAGCTATGAAAAATATAGCATATTAACTTCAGCTATAATTGGAAGTGACGGGCCTTCCCACATGGGGAAGCGGCCAACCGGGTCAGGTGGGGAACCAAGCAGCCCTAACTGTGGAGCCAGTGCTGGGGTCAAGGCTCGTCAACTTCCTCTTTTCTCGTATTCCCCTTCTCTTTCTACTTACCGCCGCGCACTTTCGCCATCAGCAGCTCGGTGTTCACC
>JANMTB010000035.1:0-10240 GCA_031390045.1 Polaromonas sp. | reverse complement strand
TTTAGCCCCAGGAATCAGTTTGAGCACATCCATGATTGGCGACACTGCGCCAAACGCTTTTTGGTGGCAGTGGCCGTGTAGCAATATCGGTTGCGTCACTGGTTTTAGTTTCGCTTTCAAAACGTCTAATTTGCCCGCTTTGGCCTCATTGGCTAAAAACTCTTCCAGTAAAAAAGCGTGCTCAGACACCAACTTGGCATCTTCCCCCAAGCCCATCACCAAAGCTTCGTCGCGCAGCGTGAGCAGGCAGCTTGGCTCTAAACCGACGATGGGGATGCCCTGCTTGGCAAAAGGCAGCAGCGCGGCAACTAGCACTTGCAGCTTTTCACGTGCTTTGTCCACCATGCCGCTTGCCAAGTAGGTGCGGCCGCAGCAAAGTGATGAACTACCATCATTATTTGCTACATTTTTAGTAGCTACGTAGGCAATATATTCGCCGGCTTGAAATACTTTTAAGGCAGATTTTGCATTGTCTGACTCAAAAAAGGCATTGAAGGTATCGACAAACAAAACGACTGGTTTTTTACCCAGCTTATTTGCTTGCAATACGTCTTCTTTTGATGCAAAAACGGGCGCTGAATTCCAAAACGTCTTGCGCTGCCACTGCGGCAAGCTGCGTTTTTCTGAGAAACCAAGCAGCTTTTCACTCAACTTGGCCAAGCCTGGCACTTTGTCGCGCAGGTTCAAAATCGGGGCGAAGCGTGCTGCCCACTGTGCGTAATCGGGCAAATAGGCTACCAGCTTGTCTTTCAGTGAGTAGCCGTTTTTCGCCTTGTAGTGGTGCAAAAACTCGACCTTCATCTTCGCCATGTCCACGCCCGTGGGGCAATCGCGTTTGCAGCCTTTGCAGCCAACGCACAAATCCATCGCTTCGTGCACTTCTTCACTGGCGATGCCGTCTTTTCCTAATTGCCCGCTCATCGCCAAGCGCAGGGTGTTGGCGCGGCCACGGGTGAGGTGCTTTTCGTCGCGGGTGACGCGGTAGCTGGGGCACATGGTGCCTGCGTCGAACTTGCGGCAATGGCCGTTGTTGTTGCACATTTCGGCCGCTTTGGCAAAGCCTTCGGCTGGGTCGCCGCCTGTGCCGGGTGCGGTGGTTTGCTCGGTGACGGGGTCGTTTTGCACGTTCCACGCTGACCAATCCAATGCCGGCTTTAAGGGGATGACACGGTAGGGTTTTTCACCGGCTGCGCCTGACGAAAAACGCATCAGACGTGAGTCATCCATCTTGGGAACGGGTGTGTCTGGCATGCTCACCATGCGGCCCGGACACAGCAAGTTGATAGGGTCTAGGTGCTGCTTGATGGCTTTGAAAGCGGTGTTGATTTTGCTGCCAAACTGCCACTCAATCCACTCGCCACGGCACAGGCCATCACCATGCTCACCGCTGTAAGCGCCTTTGAATTTGCGCACCAAGGCGCTGGCCTCTTCAGCGATCTCGCGCATCTTTTTAGCACCACCTTGGTCACCCCCACGGCGCATGTCCAAAATCGGTCGCACATGCAGCGTGCCGACGCTGGCGTGGGCGTACCACGTGCCGCGCGAGCCGTGTCGCTCAAAAACCTCTGTCAAACCTGCCGTGTATTCCGCCAAGCTTTCAAGCGGAACAGCGCAGTCTTCGATGAAGCTCACAGGTTTGCCGTCGCCCTTCAAGCTCATCATGATGTTGAGGCCGGCTTTGCGGACTTCCCACAGATTTTTTTGTGGTGCGTCATCGGTCATTTCAACCACGCAGCCTGGCATGCCCAAATCGCCCATCAACTCAGTCAATTGGCGCAGCTTGGGCAGCAAATCCGCCTTACTAGCACCTGCAAATTCGACCAGCAAGACTGCTTCAGGTGTGGGATCGTTTGGTTTGACGAGCGCAGTTCGAATGGTGGGTGCAAAAGCTGGGTTTTGCAGTGCCAAATCCAGCATGGTGCGGTCCACCAACTCCACCGCTGTCAAAAACCCATCTGCACCCAGCTTGACGATGTGCTGCGCACTGTCCATCGCTTTGTAAAAACTAGCGAAGTTAACGACGCCCAAGACTTTGGTCGTTGGCAGTTCGCTCAATTTCAAAGTCAACGATTGCGTGATGCCTAGCGTGCCTTCGCTGCCTATCATCAAATGCGCCAAGTTCACCGAGCCATCAGCGGTGTATGGTTTTTCGTTTTGGTTGTTGAAAATATCTAGGTTGTAGCCACCCACGCGGCGCATGACTTTGGGCCAATTGGCGGTGATCTCAGACTGCAAATTATGCGCCAAGGCTTTCACATAATCACCCAATTCACGCTCTAATCCGCTACTATTTTGATAGCTACTTAAGCAAATACTACGAAGACTAGAGAGCAAAATATCTGCCCCCAGCACGTTATGCACCATATTGCCATAGGCGATGCTGCGGCTGCCACACGAGTTGTTACCTGCCATACCGCCCAATGTCGCTTGAGCGCTGGTGGACACATCCACCGGGTACCACAAACCATGTGGTTTGAGCTGTGCGTTGAGGTGATCCAACACGATGCCAGGCTCGACTTTGACGGTACGTTCAGCCACATTGAAATCCAACACTTTGCGCAAATACTTGCTGTGATCGATGACCAAGCCTTCGCCCACTGTTTGCCCACATTGGCTAGTGCCACCGCCGCGTGGGACGATGGGGACATGCAAATCTCGGCAAATATCGAGGGCCAATTCGACATCTTGCGTCGTTTTCGGTATGAAAGCGCCTATGGGGGTGACTTGGTAAATCGACGCGTCAGTGGCGTAGCGGCCACGGTCTGCAGTGCTGAAGAGCACCTCGCCATGGGTTTCTTTGGCTAAACGCTGGGCGAGGATGTTACCAGCGTCAATATTTGGTCTGACGCTCATGCGGATACTTTCTCTACTTTGCTCGTTGAATTACTTATTGAATTGCTCGTTATTTCTTTAGCAGCTTCAGTGCGAATTTGCTCAATCACCACGTCGCGCTTGTGTTGCAAATGTTGTACAAGCACGGCTTTGAGTGCTGCGCCGTCGCGTTTACTCAGTGCATCAATCATCTGCCCATGTTCGCCCACCGCGCGGTTCCACTTGGCTTCATCTTGGTTGGAGCGAAAACGCAAAGCTTGCAATCTGGCATTAACTTGCGCGTAGGTCGTTTTTAATACTGCATTGTTAGCTGCGGTATTGATAGCGCGGTGAATTTGCGCATTGATGCGGTAATAGGCGGACAAGTCGCGTCTAGCGTGTGCGGCCAGCATTTCAAAATGCAGGGCTTTGATCTCGCCTAACTGCGCATCGGTAATGCGTTGCGCTGCAAGTTCGCCCGACATGCCCTCCAAACCCGCCATCACCTCAAAGGTGTTGAAGACGTCTTGCTCGTTCAAACTCACCGCCACCGCGCCGCGATTAGGCAAAAGCTCGACCAAACCCTCGGCCGCCAACATTTTGATGGCTTCACGCAGAGGGGTTCGGGAAACGTTGAGTTGCAACGACAACTCGCGCTCATTGAGCTTAGCTCCCGGTGCAATCACGCCTTCAACGAGCAATTCGCGCAGACGGTAAGCCACTTGCTCATGCAGCGCAGCGCGGGGGATGGAGATGATTTGTGCGGTCATATTTGTATTTTGTATGCAAAATTAACAAAGGTCAAGTTTTGTCATGAAATAACGATTTAAGGGTAATTATCTAGTAAATTTAACAAATTCCAGCTTGACAATTATATTTTGTATGCAAAAATTATAGTTACTGATGCAACATATATAGGAACTTTGAACGTGTTGAACTTAGACTTTCACCCCACTGGCCGTCACTTTTTGCAAATTCCCGGCCCTTCTCCCGTGCCAGACCGCATTTTGCGCGCTATGAGCTACCCGACCATTGATCACCGTGGGCCAGAATTTGGCGCACTGGGTTTGCAAGTGTTGGGCAAAATCAAGCAGATTTTCAAAACGACGCAACCCGTCATCATCTACCCCGCCTCTGGCACTGGCGCTTGGGAAGGCGTTTTGGTCAACGTGTGCAGTCCGGGCGACCATGTGTTGATGTATGAAACAGGGCATTTTGCTGCGCTGTGGCAAAAGTTGGCGGTGCGTTTGGGGCTCAATGCTGAAATCATCACCATGCCGGGCACAGATGCCAGCAGCGGTTTGCCCAACGCTTACCGTTACGGCGTACAAGCTGACATGATTGAAGCGCGACTCAAAGCAGACACTGCACATAGCATCAAAGCCGTGTGCGTGGTGCACAACGAAACATCCACCGGCGTGACCAGCAACATCACTGCCGTGCGCAAAGCGATTGACGCTGCCAAGCACCCTGCACTCTTGCTGGTAGACACCATCAGCGGCTTGGCTTCTGCCGATTATGAGCATGACGCTTGGGGCGTGGATGTCACCATCAGCGGCAGCCAAAAGGGTTTGATGTTGCCGCCTGGCATCAGCTTCAACGCTGTGTCGCCAAAAGCCGTAGCAGCCAGCAAATTGGCAACCTTGCCCAAAGCCTATTGGGCATGGGACGAGATCATTGAGATGAACAAAACCGGCTTCTGGCCATCGACGCCGAATACCAATTTGATCTACGGCTTAGACGAAGCTTGCGACATGTTGCTAGATACACGCCACGGCGGATTGCCAGCCACCTTTGCCCGCCACATACGCTGGGCTGAGGGCGTGCGCGCAGCGGTGCGGGCTTGGGGTTTGGAGGTTTTGAGTTTGGATGGCGCGGTTTATTCGCCTATTCTCACGGGCGTCGTCACCCCCTTTGGCGTTGATGCCGACCAAGTGCGCAAAATCATTTATGAGCGCTTTGATTGCTCACTAGGTACCGGTTTGGGCAAACTGAAAGGCCGCATGTTCCGCATCGGGCACTTGGGTGATTGCAATGATTTGACTTTGATTGCTGCTTTGGGCGGCTGCGAGATGGGTATGAAGCTCGCTGGCATCAAACTGGCTGGCAGCGGTGTAAAAGCGGCGATGGATTATTTCAGCGCACATGCAGCGCCTACGGCATTGAAAAAAGCAGCTTAATCAAATAGCATTTAACAACAATTGACCATTCAGGAGACAAACTCATGCAACGCAGAACCTTGATCACCGCCGCTGCCGCTGGTGCAGCCACTTTAGCTTCACCGATGCTACGCGCGCAAACGCTGCCTACTGGTCCTATCAAAATCATCGTTGGCTTTCCACCAGGCGGTGGTACCGACGCACTAGCGCGAGTGGTCGGACAGAAACTTCAAGTCATGTGGGGCAACCCTGTCGTGATTGAAAACAAAGCAGGCGCTGCTGGCGTGATTGCTGCAGATTTTGTGAGCAAGCAAGCCCCCGATGGCAACACGTTGCTGATGGCACACATCAACAGCCACGCATTAGCACCGGCTTTGAACAGCGCTGGCCAAGGCGTCAAGCTCGGTTACGATGCGAACCGTGATTTTTCACCGATCAGCATGGTCGGTATCACGCCGAATTTGCTGGTCTGCAATACCAACCAACCGGCCAAAACGGTGCAAGAGCTGGTCGCTTTGTGCAAATCCAAACCGGGTCAAATCAGCTTTGCCAGCGCAGGCGGTGGTTCGGCGCAGCACTTTGCGCTGGAAATGTTCAAGCTACAAGCCAAGGTATTTGCGCTGCACATTCCTTACCGTGGCTCTGGCCCAGCCTTAGTCGATTTGATTGGCGGTCAAGTTAATTACTGCTTTGAAACCATGACGTCGGCCACGCCACACGTCAAAAGCGGCAAAGCCATTGCTATCGCGCAAACCCGTTTGAAGCGCGCCAAAGGCCACCCGACTGTGCCGACCATGGACGAATCTGGCTTCAAAGGATTTGAAGCAACCGTTTGGTACGGTTTGATGGGCCCCGGCAAAATGCCAACAGCGATGGCGCAGCGCATGAACGAAGACATCAACAAAGTCTTGGCGATGCCAGATGTGCAGGAAAAAATGGAGCTTTATGGTGCCGAAGACGGTGGCGGCAGCATTCAAAAGTTTGCCGACTTCATCAAATCAGAGCAGCAAAAATGGACTTTAGTTGCTAGAGAAGCTGGTGTAAAAACCGACTCCTAGCTTTCATCTAAAAATAAAGTGAATGTCGCTATAGCCAGCGTATTTACTGCCCATGTTGCTATTATAATAATAGCAAAAATAAGCTACAACGGCTTAATTCAGCTCAATAAATTGTATTCACCACCACGTTCTAGCGCGCGCTTGTAGCCAGCTCTGGCGTGGATGCGTTTTAAGAAACACATGATTTTCGGGTAGCTATCGTCCAAGCCACCACGTGCTGCGGCTGCTTCTAACGGAAAACTCATTTGGATGTCTGCGCCAGTTAATCTGCCACCGGCAAACCATGTGGATTTATGCAATTCAGCTTCGATGAACTCAAGGTGCGCTTTGATTTGCGGGTCAATGAACGAGGCTTTGGTTTTCTTGGCAATAGCTTTAGCAATTGGTTTTGCAAAAAACGGCATCTGCGCTTTTTCTATGTGGTTGAACACCAGCTTCATCAACAACGGTGACATCGCTGAGCCTTCGGCAAAGTGCAACCAGTAGGTATAGCGTAATCGCGTGGGGGTCCCAGCTGATGGTGCTAGTTTGCTCTCTATATCGTAACGATCAATCAAATACTCAATGATTGCACCAGATTCAGCAACTGTCACACCGCCATGCGCATCATCGGTGATAACAGGTGACTTACCCAGCGGATGAACTTTCAACAGCGACTTGGGCGCAAGCATCGTTTTTTCGTCGCGCTCATAACGCTTGATTTCATAGTCAACACCTAGCTCTTCAAGCAGCCAAATGACGCGCTGTGAACGCGAATTATTCAAATGGTGGACAGTAATCATTTTGGCTGTTGTATCTTTTAATAAAATAGCTAGGAAAACATAAGCCTAGTTAACAAATGTATCTCAATTCAAGCATAGTAACATAATATCACAAAGTTAAGGTTAATGCAATCTTTTCTGCGCATGCCTGCGCCTGCTTTGCATCTTGAGCTTCCACCATCACGCGAACTAGGGGTTCGGTGCCGCTGGCACGTATCAAAACGCGCCCCGTGCTGCCTAACTCCGTTTCGACTAATTTTGTAGCAGCAAGCAGTTGCGGTAATTTTTGGAGCTCGCACCAGCTTTGGCCAGCTTGCAGGCGCACATTGATCAAGGTCTGCGGGAACAGCGTGACCCCACTGAGCAATTCAGCCATACTTTTACCGCTTCGCACGCATGCTTGTAGCACTTGCAGTGCGCTGACGATGCCGTCGCCCGTGGTGTGCTTGTCCAAAGCCAACAAATGACCAGAACCCTCACCCCCCAAAATCCAACCGCGCTTGTCTAGCTCTTCCAAAACATATCGGTCACCCACTTTGGCACGAACGAAGGCGACGCCTTTGGCGACCAAGGCTTGCTCGACCGCCAAATTGGTCATCAGCGTGCCCACAGCACCAGGCACATGCTCGTCACGTCCCAAACGCTCGGCTACCATCAAATATAGAACTTCATCACCATTGAATAAACGACCTTGGGCGTCGACAAACTGTAATCTATCGGCGTCACCATCCAATGCTATGCCGTAGTCTGCTTTATGCAGTTTCACAGCGGCATTCAACGCGTCTGGGTGCGTTGCGCCGACTTCGTGGTTGATATTCAAACCATCGGGTGAGCAGCCGATAGAGACAACTTCCGCGCCCAGCTCGTGAAAGACCTTAGGTGCCACTTGGTAGGCCGCACCGTGTGCGCCGTCAACGACGATTTTCAAGCCTTTCAATGTCAAATCATTGGCAAACGTGCTTTTGCAAAATTCGATATAGCGTCCAGCTGCATCGTCTAAACGCTTGGCTTTGCCCAAATTGGCAGAGTCAACCCATTTGGGTGCTTCTTCCAAAGCGGCTTCTACGGCGAACTCCCAAGCATCGTCTAACTTGGTGCCTTTTGCGCTGAAAAATTTGATGCCGTTGTCAGCAAATGCATTGTGACTGGCGCTTATAACGACGCCCAAGCTCGCGCGCTGTGCACGTGTCAAATACGCTACAGCTGGGGTAGGAATCGGGCCGAGCAAGACAACATCGACACCAGCGGAGTTAAAGCCAGACTCTAGCGCGCTTTCCAGCATGTAGCCCGAAATACGCGTGTCTTTGCCGATCAACACTGTCGGGCGCGCTTCTGTTTTTTTAAGCACACGACCAACGGCATGCGCGAGTTTGAGTACGAAATCTGGCGTGATAGGATGCTGTCCCACCGCGCCGCGAATGCCGTCTGTGCCGAAGTATTTTCTTGTCATTGTTTGATGTCTCTTTATAAATTTTATCAAGTTCAGTCAAATTCTATGCGGTTGCAGCTTTCAGCACTTTCAACGCCGCATTGGTTTCAAGCACATCGTGCACCCGTACGATGCTAGCGCCGTTTTGTACCGCTAAAACCGCCGCCACAACGCTGGGTAGCATTCGATCTGGCATCGCTAAACCCGTGACTACACCTAGAGCTGATTTACGAGACCAACCAGATAGGACGGGTAAACCCAGCTTCAAAAATTCACGCTGATGTACCAGCAGTACAAAGTTTTGCTCAACAGTTTTCCCAAAACCAATGCCTGGATCAATCGTTACACGTTTTAAATCAACACCTAGTCGATGTATATATTGCCTACGTTGCTCTAAAAATAATAGCACTTGTGAAATAACTGAAGCGGCATCACCTTGCATAGGCTCAGCTTGCATGGTTTGCGGTTCTTTGTGCATGTGCATCAAGCAAATGCCGCAGCTAGGGTGGTTTGCTACGATCTGCGCAGCCCCATCTTGCCGCAGCGCCCAAATGTCGTTGATGATGTCTGCACCTGCGTCGAGCACAGCTTGCATGACATGTGGTTTGTAGGTGTCGACAGAGATTGGGACGCCGAGTTTGACGGCTTCGATAACGACGGGTAAGACACGAGCCAACTCAACATCCAAGGACACTTGCGGTGCACCTGGGCGAGACGACTCACCGCCAATATCTAAGATGTCAGCACCGTCTTTGAGGAGTTTTTCTGCATGACGGATAGCAGAACCTGAAGCAGCGTATTTGCCGCCGTCTGAGAATGAATCAGGCGTGACGTTGACAATGCCCATGATTTTGGGTAGTGTCAGCTCAATTTGATAGCGAGAAGTTTGCCAGATCATGAGCGTATTTTAAATTGCGTACGAATTGATTAGCTGAAACAAAAAAACGAGGCAAGATGCCTCGTTTTAAGATGATGACGTTAAATCATGACTTTGATTTAAGCCGCTGTAGGCGCAGCATCAGGTTTGACGACTGGGGCACTTCCACTGCCTCCTCCGCTGATGTCGGCAGGAGGAGGAATGCGCGGCGTCCAATCTTTTGGTGCACGCGGCTCTTTGCCTGCCATGATGTCGTCAAGCTGCTCAGAGTCAATGGTTTCCCACTCAAGCAAAGCTTTCGCCATCGCATGCATTTTGTCTTGGTTGTCTTCGATCAATTTGCGGGCTCGGCTGTACTCTTGGTCGATGATACGGCGCACTTCAGAATCAACCTTCTGCATCGTTTGCTCGCTCATGTTGGTGGTTTTCGTCACCGAGCGACCCAAGAAAACTTCACCTTCGTTGTCCGCATACACCATAGGACCAAGTGCTTCAGACATGCCATAGCGCATCACCATATCGCGCGCTAAATGTGTGGCACGCTCAAAGTCGTTACTCGCACCGGTTGTCATTTGCTTCATGAACACTTCTTCCGCAATACGGCCACCAAATAGCATGGCGATTTGGCTCAGCATAAACTCGCTGTCGTAACTGTAGCGATCAGCCGCTGGCAAACTCATGGTCACACCCAAAGCACGGCCACGTGGAATGATGGTCACTTTATGCACAGGGTCACACTTAGGCAGCATTTTGCCGATCAAGGCGTGGCCAGACTCGTGGTAGGCCGTGTTGCGACGCTCCTCCTCGGGCATGATCATGCTCTTGCGCTCTGGACCCATCAAAATTTTATCTTTAGCTTTCTCAAAGTCTTGCATTTCAACCACGCGAGCATTGCGGCGCGCAGCCATCAAAGCGGCTTCGTTGCACAAGTTTGCCAAATCTGCACCGCTCATGCCTGGTGTGCCACGAGCAATCGTACCTGGGTTGACGTCTTGCCCTGCAGGGATTTTGCGCATGTGGACGTTCAAAATTTGCTCACGACCGCGGATATCTGGCAAGGTCACATAGACCTGACGGTCAAAGCGACCTGGACGCAACAGTGCTGCATCCAAAATGTCAGGGCGGTTGGTAGCCGCAACTACAAT
>JANMTB010000213.1:0-33501 GCA_031390045.1 Polaromonas sp. | reverse complement strand
ACATGCACGGCATCCAGACCAGCGGCAACTGCATCCGCAACATCACCACCGACGAGCTGGCCGGTGTGGCGGCGGACGAGATTGCCGACCCGCGCCCGTTTGCCGAAATTTTGCGCCAATGGAGCACGTTGCACCCCGAGTTTGCGTTTTTGCCACGCAAGTTCAAAATCGCCATCACCGGCGCGACGGACGACCGTGCGGCGGTGCGCTGGCACGATGTGGGCTTGTACCTGATTAAAAACGAAGCGGGAGAACTCGGTTTCCGCGTCCTAGTGGGCGGCGGCATGGGCCGTACACCGGTCATCGGCACCGAAATCTGCGCGTTTTTGCCGTGGAACCAGATCATGAACTTTCTGGAAGCTGTCGTGCGCGTGTACAACCGCTGGGGCCGCCGCGACAACATCTACAAGGCACGTATCAAGATTTTGGTGAAAGCCGAAGGCCAGCGCTACATCGACGAGGTGGAAGCCGAGTACCAAAACATCCTGACGCAAGACGGCGCACCGCACACCATCACGCAGGCCGAGCTGGATCGCGTCACCGCTTGCTTCGTGCCGCCCGCTTTGGCTGAAGTATCTGAAACCAAAGTAGCCACCGTACCCGCCGAGCGCCAGAAAGACTACGACCGCTGGTTGCAGCAGAACGTCGCAGCGCACAAAAACCCGAAACTGCGCGCCGTGACCCTGTCGTTCAAACGCCTCGGTCAAGCCCCCGGTGATGCGGATGCCGACCAGCTGGACACCGCCGCCGCCTTTGCCGACCAGTTCTCCGCCGGTGAAGCGCGCGTCACGCACGACCAAAACCTGTTGCTGCCGTGGGTGCGGGTGGAAGACCTGCCTGCCCTTTGGGTCGCTGCCAGCCACGCCGGTTTGGCGCGCTCTAATATTCGTTTACTCACCGACATGATCGCCTGCCCCGGTGGCGACTTTTGCTCGTTGGCGAATGCGCGCTCCATCCCGATTGCAGCGCAGATCACCGAGCGCTACCAGGACATGGACGAGCTGCATGACTTGGGTGAGATTGATCTGCACATCAGCGGCTGCATCAACTCCTGCGGCCACCACCACAGCGGCCATATCGGCATTTTGGGGGTGGATAAGGACGGCAAAGAGTGGTATCAGGTGTCACTGGGCGGCTCGGACGGCTCGGCACTGAGCGGCGACGCCGTGCCGGGCAAGGTCGTCGGCCCGTCGTTCGGCGCTTTGGAAGTGCCGGGCGTGATTGAGGCGCTCTTGGACACCTTCCGCCTGAACCGCCAAGGCCGCGAAACCTTCATCGACGCCTTCAAGCGCGTGGGCATGGAGCCCTTCAAAACTGCGGCCAACGCAGCGCGTTTAGCAGACAAGCACGAAGAATTACACCAGTTGCCTAAAGTCGGCGGCTATGCCAAAGATGGGCAAGAGGCTTGAATGGACTCACGGCCGTCATTCCCGCGAAGGCGGGAATCCACAAGCGCCGACATGGATTCCCGCCTTCGCGGGAATGACAAGATTTCATCTATTGACTAAAATTTAGGTAAATTTACTATGAAATTAATAGCTACTCAGGCAACAAATACGCCGGCTACCCCTGAAAATATCCCTCAAAATGACGTTATCAATGGCACTTTGGTCATTCCAAATGACGTGAATCCGCTCGAATCCAAGCTCGACGGCGTGACAAGCATCGTCCTGAACTTCCCCAAGTTCACCGACGGCCGCGCCTTCACCCAGGCCGTGATGCTGCGCAAACGCGCCGGTTTCACAGGCGAAATCCGCGCGACGGGCGATGTGCTGGTAGACCAATTGCAACAAATGGCACGTAGCGGCTTTGACGTGGCTGAGCTGCGAGCCGATCAGGATGTGGCCGCTGGCCAGCGCCAATTGGACCGTTACGCCGAGTTTTATCAGGCCGATGTGGTGCAAAAAGCGCCGCATTTCGCTAAGGAAACAGCATGAGCGCCATAGAGCTAAACGCCCGCGCATCCGCCACGTTTGCCGCCAAACTTGCTGAAACCGAGGCTTTGCTGCGCCAAGCCGCTACCGCCCATGCCGGCAAAATCACCCAAGCCAACAGCCTGGGCGCTGAAGACGTGGTGATTGCGCATTTGGTGCAGGCTTTGAAGGTGGACATTCCGGCCTTCGTGCTGGAAACCGGCCGCTTGAACCCCGAGACGCTGGCCTTGATGGACAAGATGAAGGCCGAGCTGGGCGACAAGTTCACGATTTTTACGCCCAACAGTGAGTCAGTGATTCAATTCGTCGCCAAAGAAGGCCTGGACCCGATGTACAGAAGCATAGAGTTGCGCAAAGCCTGCTGCCATATCCGCAAAATGGAACCGTTGGACCGTGCGTTAGCGGGCAAAACCGCATGGGTCACAGGTTTACGCCGTGAACAATCTGGCGCTCGGGCGGAAGTGCCTTTGCTGGACGAAGCTGATCTGGCCACCAAAGGCCGCGTCAAATTCAACCCGCTGGCGAATTGGACGTGGGGCGATATGTGGCATTACATCAAGATCAACAACGTCGCCTACAACCCGCTGCACGACCAGTTTTTCCCCAGCATCGGCTGCGCGCCCTGCACCCGCGCCATCAGCCTGGGTGAGGATTTCCGCGCTGGGCGCTGGTGGTGGGAAGATGAGGCGGCGAAGGAATGTGGGCTGCATGTGTCGGAGACTTCTGATGTTGCAGAGGTTTCTGCGCTGAGGTGATGCTGAAATGATTTACTTCCCCCTTTAAAAAAGGGGGATTGAGGGGGATTTTATGCAACGCCAGCAGTTAAATCCCCCCTAGCCCCCCTTTTTCAAAGTGGGGGATAAGAGAATACAGAAGATTGAATAGCGAATTTTGGATATTAAAAAGAACGAATTTATGAATGCACGAACAGAAGAACTCTCCAGCAAACACCTGACGGATTTGCACCTCACCAATGTGCACCTCAGCAACGCCCATCTGGACGCGCTGGAAGAGGAAACCATCTTCATCCTGCGCGAAGTGGCTGCCACGTTTGAGCGCCCGACCCTGCTGTTTTCGGGCGGCAAAGACTCGCTGGTGCTGCTGAAATGCGCTGAAAAAGCGTTTTTGGGGAATCATGGCAACGCCAAGACTGGGAAAATCCCCTATCCGCTGTTGATGATAGACACCGGCCACAACTTCCATGAGGTGACCGATTTCCGTGATTTTCGCGCGGCGGAGCTGGGTGCGGAACTGATCGTTCGCAGCGTGGAAGATTCCATGAAACGCGGCACGGTCCGTTTGGCACACCCGGGCGAGAGCCGCAATGTGCACCAGTCGGTGACGCTGCTGGAGTCGATTGACGAGTTCCGCTTTGACGCGCTGATTGGCGGCGCCCGCCGTGATGAAGAAAAAGCCCGCGCCAAAGAGCGCATTTTCAGCCACCGCGACAGCTTTGGCCAGTGGCAACCGAAGGCGCAACGGCCGGAATTGTGGAATTTGTTCAACACCAAACTGCAGCCGGGCGAGCATTTCCGCGTCTTCCCGATCAGCAATTGGACGGAGTTAGACGTCTGGCAGTACATTGAGCGTGAGCAAATAGCCCTACCGTCGTTGTACTACACCCATCAGCGCGAAGTGGTAGAGCGCAAAGGCTTGCTCGTGCCTGTGACCGAGTTGACACCGCTCAAAGCCGGTGAAACGTCAGAAATGCGCGACGTGCGTTTCCGCACCGTGGGTGACATTACCTGCACCTGCCCGGTTGAAAGTCTGGCCGCCAACGCCGCCGATGTGGTGATTGAAACCCTGGCCGCCGACATGAGCGAGCGCGGCGCGACGCGGATGGATGACAAAACGTCTGAGGCGTCTATGGAAAAACGCAAGAAGGATGGCTATTTCTGATGACCTATGGATTTCCGCCTTCGCGGGAATGACAGAACTTCAATAACAGCTCTTTAATTAACGCTCAAAAATACTATAAATTTAATAGCACCTTAGGCAATAAATACGCCTGCTAGAGTGCAATTTGATACCTAAAACCATGACTACAGCTACTATTTCATCGCCAAGCGCCCAATCATCCCAGCACGACACCGAGGGTGCCTTGAAATTCATCACCTGCGGCAGCGTGGACGATGGCAAAAGCACCTTGATCGGCCGCCTGCTGGTTGACACCAAAGCCGTGCTACAAGACCACCTGGCTGGCGTGCAACGCTCGGGCGAGACGGATTTGGCATTGTTGACAGACGGTCTGTCCGCCGAACGCGAGCAAGGCATCACCATCGACGTGGCGTATCGCTATTTCGCCACTGAAAACCGCAAATTCATCATCGGCGACGCACCTGGCCACGAGCAGTACACTCGCAACATGGTCACCGCCGCTTCCAGCGCCGACGCCGCCGTCGTTTTAGTCGATGCCAGCAAGCTGGATTGGCAAAACCCCGAGCTGGAATTGTTGCCGCAAACCCGCCGCCACAGCTTGCTCGCACATTTGCTACGTGTGCGTTCCATCGTTTTCACGGTCAACAAGCTGGATGCGGTTGACAACGCGGAACTCGCTTTTGCCAACATCAGCGCAGCCTTGAGTAAATTTGCCACCGCCGCCGACATCACCGTCGCCGCCGTGGTGCCGATTTCCGCCCTCAAAGGCTGGAATGTGGTGGACTCTAAAGCGGGTTGGGCATCGTATAACGGGCCGAGTTTGCTACAAATTTTGGAATCTTTGCCGACGACTGCGGCGGAAACCGAGCAGCCGTTTGCATTCCCTGTGCAATGGGTCGAGAAATTCTCATCCAGCGCTGATACCTCCCAAGGTCGCCGCGTGTTCTGGGGTCGGGTGGCGACGGGCAGCGTCAGCGTCGGTCAACAAATCACGATTCTGCCAAGCGGCCAAACCGCCACGGTGGCGCAGGTGTTGGACCGTGCACGCCGTCCTGGCAGTGTGGATGCCAGCCAGAGCGCAGGCATCGTGCTGGATCGCGAAGTGGACGTGTCACGCGGAGATTGGTTGTTGGCGGTGGATACTTTCAGCCCTAGCCGTGAAATCAAGGCTACGATTGCTTGGTTAGACGACGAGCCGTTGATCGCTGGCCGCGCCTACTGGGCGCTGCATGGGCATCGCTGGGTCAAAGCCAAAATCAAGCGTGTGGTGCACAAGCTGGATATCAACACGCTGGCCGAACTGGAGGCGACGCAGCTGGAGCCGAACGCCATTGGCCACGTTGAAATCTCTTTGCAAGAGCCGATTGCCGCCGTGCCTTACAAGCTGTCACGCGGCATGGGGTCATTGGTGTTGGTGGATACCGCCAGCCATAAAACCTCTGGCGCTGTGTTGATATCCTAATTTCACCGTCGTAATCTCGTAAAATCAACGTCTTGACTTCATAAAGTTACATTTCCCCCCTGAGCACACCATGACCCATATCGTTTCTGAATCCTGTATCAAATGCAAATACACCGACTGTGTGGACGTGTGCCCGGTTGACTGTTTCCGTGAAGGCCCGAACATGCTGGTCATCGACCCGGATGAGTGCATCGACTGCGCCGTCTGCATCCCCGAGTGCCCGGTTAACGCGATCTACGCCGAAGAAGACCTGCCAGCGGACCAGCTTGCGTTCATCAAGCTGAATGTCGAACTGGCGCGCGCTGAAGGTTGGAAAAGCATCACCAAACGAAAACCAGCCCTGCCTGATGCCGACGATTGGAAAGACGTGAAAAGCAAAATCGGCTTGCTCGTGCGTTAATTTTGAGAATTTACTTGTGAGTCCAATTGTTAAGCGCTCTGCTGGTGCAGCAGCCGATCTCGTCATCCCTTCAAACCAAGCGACCATAGAAGTCGATGCCTTGGTCATAGGCGGCGGACCAGTCGGTTTGTTTCAAGTCTTTGAATTAGGTTTGATGGGCATGACAGCTCATTTGGTCGATGTTTTGCCGCATGCGGGCGGGCAATGCATTGAGCTTTACCCAGACAAACCGATTTATGGTATCCCTGCAGTACTAGAAACAACTGGGCGACGTTTGATTGAGTCTTTGCTCGCGCAAATCAAACCGTTCAACCCACAGTTTCACTTGCAGCAGCAAGTCAACACCATTGAGCGGCAGGATGATGGTCGCTTTTTTGTGCGTACTTCTTTAAATACCACTTTCATAGTTAAAACCATTTTTGTTGCTGCTGGTTTGGGCGCATTTCAGTCTAAAAAAATACCACTGACGCGTCTGCAGTCCTACGTCGATACGCAGCTTTTTTATCATTTAAACCCGAATGCCAATTTTGCGGGCGACAATGTGGTTGTTTTGGGTGGTGAAGACGCCGCGCTACGTACCGTCATTAGCCTTGCGAACAATGTGAACAACCCGCCAAAAAGCGTGACTTTGATTCACAGACGCGATATTTTCACAGAAGAGCATGCCAAACAAAACCCTGATGTTTTCACAGTGCGGCACTTGGTCGCGACTGGCAAGTTAAGTTTGCAAATCGGCCAGTTAACCGATATTGAAGAATTTAATCATCAGCTCGCTGGGTTGAAGGTGTCAGATACCGATGGCAAGGTTGATACCGTACCCGTCGATACGCTGTTGGCATACCTCGGCATTTCCCCCAAGCTCGGCCCCATCAGTGATTGGGGCTTAGAGATTGAGCGGCATCAAATCAAAGTGAACCCTGCAACGTGTGAAACCAGTGAGCCTGGCATTTTTGCCATAGGCGATATCAATACTTATCCTGGTAAACGCAAGCTGATTCATTGTGGCTTTCACGAGTGCACCATGGCGGTTTTTAAAGCGGCAGCGATCGTATTTCCAGATACACCCATCCACCTGCAGTACACGACCACCAGTACGCAGTTGCACCAGCGACTAGGAGTTCGTCCTGCAAACTAAACTTATTAGTACGACAAAGGATTTACCACTAAAGGGACTTCGTGTTGTCGAATTTACCCACATGGTCATGGGTCCCACATGCGGCATGGTGTTGGCAGACATGGGTGCAGAAGTCATCAAAGTCGAACCCATCGATGGTGACCGTACTCGCCATCTACTGGGTGCGGGCACTGGGTTTTTTCCTATGTTTAATCGCAATAAGAAAAGCATCGCCATTGACCTGCAAATGGCAGAAGGTGCAGCGGTTGCAAGGCAACTCGCTGCTTCTGCCGATGTGGTTTTAGAAAACTTCAAACCCGGCACCATGTACAAATACGGTCTAGATTACGCCAGCTTGTCTGAAACCAATCCCAAGCTCATCTATGTTGCGCACAAAGGCTTTTTACCTGGCCCTTATGAGCACCGAACCGCTTTAGATGAGGTGGTGCAGATGATGGGGGGCTTGGCCTATATGACGGGGCGGCCCGGCGACCCACTGCGGGCTGGCAGCAGCGTGAACGACATCATGGGCGGCATGTTTGGGGCGATTGGCACATTGGGTGCATTGGTGCAACGCGGCATCACGGGGCGCGGGCAAGAGGTGCAATCTGCTCTGTTTGAAAACAATGTCTTTCTAGTTGGCCAGCACATGTTGCAATTCGCCATGACTGGCAAAGCGGCTGCACCTATGCCTGAACGCATCTCGCCATGGGGTTTGTATGACGTTTTCACGGTTAAAAACGACGAGCAGATCTTTTTAGCCACGGTAAGCGACGCGCAATGGCTCACTTTTTGTGACGCTTTTGGCTTTGCCGACCTCAAAGCAGACGTTAGCTTGATCAGTAACAACGACCGCGTCCGCATGCGCCCGACCATGATGCCAGACTTACGTGCGCGTTTGGCTGGATTAACCGTCACTGAGATTGCGACGATTTTCGAAACCAAAGGACTACCTTTTGCGCCGATTACGCGCCCAGAAGAGCTCTACGACGACGAACACCTGATCGCTAGCGGCGGTTTGGCCGACATTGTGCTGCCAGATGGTGACCGCGCTGGCGAAACCACACAAACCACCCTCTTTCCTTTCACCATGGATGGTCAGCGCCTCGGTGTTCGACTAAATCCACCCACAAAAGGCGAGCATACGAATGCAATTTTGCAGGAATTGGGCGTCCAAATCGCTGAAATTGAAAAGCTTAAGACTTTGCGAGCAATTGCCTAAACGCGCAGATTTGAGGAATCCACACGTGTGCTTTATGCACAGACCGCGAACTATTCGAGCTTTTCACGACTAATTGGTCTAAAGAAGTGAATATTCACCTCAAAAAACTAAATTTGGAGGCTTTTGAGTGGTGAAATAGGTCTCATATAAATCTTTATGTCAAAGTCAGTGTCAAAACCTCAAGCGCTCTTTGATGAGGCATCAGCGCAGCTTGCGACAGTAACATCTGCGCCTTCGTCACCCATCCTTTGGAAGAGCTACCTCGCCTTCTTGGTGCCCATGATTGCCAGCAACATGTTGCAGGCCACCTCAGGCACCGTCAACAACATTTATTTAGGACAAATGCTAGGCGTGGGCGCTATGGCTTCTGTCTCGGCGGTATTCCCAGTGCTGTTTTTCTTGATTGCCTTCATGATCGGCTTGGGCGCTGGCGCAGCAGTGCTGATCGGGCAGGCTTGGGGAGCTAACGAACTTGACCGGGTGAAAGCTATCGCCGGCACGACGCTGATGGTCGGGCTTGTATCAGGCACGGCGGTAGCCTTGTTTGGCGGGACCTATGCAGAGCCGATCTTGGTGGCTTTGGGCACACCAGCCGACATTTTGCCGGGTGCAACTGCCTATGGACGGGTGATGCTGATCGCTGCACCGGCTATTTTCATCTTTTTATTGACCACGTCCATGCTGCGCGGCGTGGGCGACACCAAAACCCCCCTGTTCACCCTGCTCATATCTACGGCTTTGAGCATGCTGCTTACGCCTGCTTTGATTCGCGGATGGGGCGGATTGCCGCAGTTAGGCGTAGTCAGTGGTGCGTACGCTGCAGGTGCGTCGTTTTTGATTGCGATGGGCTGGATGGCTTGGTACTTGCTTCGACAGCAACACCCGAAAACGCACTCGGGCAAACATCCATTAGCGCCAGATGCAAGGTTTTTTAAGCATTTGAAAATTGACAAAGTTATTTTGGGTAAAGTACTCAAAATTGGGCTGCCGACAGGCATGTCTATGATCACGATTTCACTTGCCGAAATCGCCGTGCTTTTCCTCGTCAACCGTTATGGTTCGCAGGCAACAGCAGCTTATGGCGCTGTTAACCAAATTGTTAACTATGTGCAGTTCCCCGCCATATCTATTGCCATTGCTGCTTCTATTTTAGGAGCACAAGCCATCGGTGCAGGGCGAGGTCATATGTTGGGCAAGATTGCTCAGACGGGTATTGTTTTGAATTTGGTGTTGACAGGTTCGTTGGTCATCATTGGATTGTTTTTTTCGCGTGCCATCATTGGCCTATTTATCACAGACCCTGCGGTGGTAGATGTGGCAAAAACGCTGCTCGACATCATGTTATGGAGCAGCGTTATCATGGGTATGTCGATGGTGCTTTCAGGCTTGATGCGCGCCAGCGGCGAGGTGGTCATACCAACGGCAATCACCATGTTTTGCATCATCTGCATCGAAATTCCGTCGGCTTGGGTGCTGAGTAACATTTATGGCATCAACGGCATTTGGGCAGCATACCCGATCACTTTTTTAAGCATGCTAGCCTTGCAAGCCACGTATTACAGGCTGGTTTGGCGTAAAAAGCCGATCAAACGACTGTAAATAAAACCAAATTTTTCTAGAGATACATGGTTTCGATTAGAATCCAACTTGTTATTTAAATCGTGAATTTTTAAGATTTTTCGAAATACGTGACAAATCGCTAGGGGTGTTGTGGCTTTTAAAAATAGCTGCGACTGAGAAAGTCCCTTTGAACCTGATTGAGGTAATCCTCGCGCAGGGAAGCATTGCAAAGATCGGGTTTGAAGCTCAGCAAACCCACGTGTATCCAGCAAGCCGACCTGCTATAACTCAAGAAAAGACGTTATGGCACCATTATTTAAGAAAAACAAGATAAATCAGGCTGTAGCCGGCGTATTTATTGCCTCATCTGCTATTTTAATTATAGCAAATTACAATACTGCATCAGCACAAACAGCGCCAGAAACCACGGCAACCTTAA
The DNA here is from genome assembly GCA_031390045.1 of Polaromonas sp. Lineage (GTDB taxonomy): Bacteria > Pseudomonadota > Gammaproteobacteria > Burkholderiales > Burkholderiaceae_C > Aalborgiella. Next base: position 23,492 of record JANMTB010000213.1, on the reverse strand, counting down.
AGCCAGTTATCGTCACCGGCAGAGCTGTTGACCAAGCAGTGTCAGGCGTAACTAGCATTGGCGATGCGCCCCTTGCGCGTACGCCTATCAGCGCAACTGTGATTGGTTCGGAACAAATCGAATCTGTGGGCGCTAAGCGTTTGGCTGATTTGACCAAGTTTGACGCCTCAGTGAGCGATGCGTACAACACTGCTGGCTACTGGGATTACGCCACCGTGCGTGGTTTCGTACTCGACAATAAATTCAACTATCGACGCGAAGCTTTACCCATCAGCGCTGAAACGTTCATCGCTTTGGACAACAAAGAAAGCGTAGAAATCCTCAAAGGCACCAGTGGCATACAAGCTGGCACTAGCGCCCCAGGTGGATTGATCAATTACAACGTTAAGCGCCCTACCAATACTGATGTGCGTACTATCAAACTTGAAGCAACCAGCTACGGCAGTCTATTGGGTGCTGTTGATTTGGGTGGTCGCGCTGGAGAGAGCAAAGAATTTGGCTATCGCATCAATGCAGCCACTGAAAAAGTTGACAGCTACGCCCCTGCAACCAAAGGGAATCGGCAATTATTGGCTATTGCAGCCGATTGGCGCATCAACAAAGACAGCCTTTTGGAGGCTGAATTTGAATACTCACGTCGCTCTCAGCCCAGCGTTCCGGGTATGAGTTTGACAGGTAACACGCTGCCAGCGCCCAACGCCAAGCTCAACATCAACAACCAGCCATGGTCTCAGCCCGTGGTGCTTGAAGGGTTGACGGGAACCGTCAAATTTGAACAAGCCATCAACCCACAATGGCGTTGGTCTGCCCAAGCAGGGTCACAAAACTTGAAATCGCAAGACCGCGTAGCCTTCCCATTTGGTTGCACGGATGCCAACGGCATAGACTACTTTGCAGACCGCTATTGCCCGAATGGCGACTACGACTTATTTGACTACCGCAGTGACAATGAAAGCCGCAAAACGACCAGTGCCAAGCTAGAAATCAAAGGCCAAATAGACACGAAGTTTGTCAAAATCAACCCGATTTTTGGCCTGTTGGTGAACAAGGTGAAAGACCGTTTTGAGATGCAAGCCTACAACTTCTCAGGTACGGGTAACCTCAACAGCCTAGCCGCCCTGCCCGCTGATGGCAGCTTGACGGGTGAAAACACCAACCGCGATGAACGCAGTACGGAGCTGTATTTCAACAGTTCACACAATTGGACGACTGATTTCACCACTTGGTCGGGCGTACGTTACACGCGTTTGAATCGTTCAAGCGTGCGTACTAATGGCACCCGAGCTACTGATTATGATCAAGATTTAACGACGCGGTTTGTCGCGGCCAGTTACCAAATCAACCCTGCCCATATGGTCTATGCCAGCTTTGGCCAAGGCGTAGAGTCTGAAGTTGCGCCCGGTCGCTCGCGCTACACCAACGCTGGTGAGGCGCTACCAGCCTTGACCAGCAAGCAGTTCGAAATTGGCATCAAAGGCGCGCTTGACCAAGTCCGTTGGTCAGCTGCCTATTTCGACATCACGCGCCCCATGTTTGGTGATTTGGGCAGTTGCAGCAAAACCGCCACTTGCACGCGCCAAGTTGACGGTAGCGCCAAGCACAGCGGTTTGGAGCTCACAGCGTCCACGCCAACCGCCAGCGCCACGCAGCCATGGCATTTAAATGGTGGCGTGACACTTATCAATGCAAAACGTGATGGCAGCACCATAGATGCCTCTCAAAACGGCTTGCGGCCTACCAATGTGCCTGATTGGGTATTGCGTTTAAACGCCGCTTACAAAATCACAGCCGTTCCGGGTTTGCAAGTTACCGCCCATATCTCTCATGAAGGGAAACGCGCTGTTTTGCCAGACAACAGCGTCAATATCCCTGCTTGGACGCGTTTAGATGTGGGTGCCAGCTACAGCACCAAAATCGCCAATACGCAAACGACATGGTCTTTTGGCGTTGATAACGTGATGAACAAAAGCTACTACAAAGAGTCGCCCTACCAGTTTGGACACGTGTATTTGTTCCCTGGCGCACCTAGGACGGCACGACTTTCTGTGCAAATTGCGCTGTGATTCGGGGGAAACTACACAAATCGACCTGAAATCGCGCTATAATTTGAGGCTTATTCCTCGATAGCTCAGTTGGTAGAGCGCCGGACTGTTAATCCGTAGGTCCCTGGTTCGAGCCCAGGTCGAGGAGCCAAAATTAATGAATCAAAACAAGCCCTGACGAGAAATCGTCGGGGCTTTTTTGTTTTATTTTTTTCTTTTAGCTATCTAACAGCTAAAGAGTGACTCATCAACCGCATTGTCACAGCCTTTGGTGTATTGACGTATCAAGTTTCAATTAAAGCGATTGAGCTCCCGTCGTTAGGCAATACTACTTAATGACTGCACTTTAAATTTACTTTTCATATGTGTGCTTGCGAACATACAAAAAATCTAACTTGAGTAATGATTAAAGCTTAATTTAATCGATCAGCAAAAGGAAACAAATGAAACCTTCTATAAAATTAGTCCTAAGTATCATTTCGGTAGTAATACTTAGCGCCTGCGGCGGAAGCAGTGACGAGAAAGAAACACCACCAGCGAATTCATTTTTGTCTGTTAGCAATACAGGCAAAGGCGTCGTCTGTGTCAACGATGCGTTTGTGGATGCGTATTCCGTAGAAGGCCAATTAATGGCTCGCGATTTGCTTAACTACTACGGAATAAAAGATCTGTATGCAAATCCTATCAGCTTAGCCTATTCGGCGCCGACAGTGTGTGGCGGCCCAACAGCTAACGTAATTCCAACTCCCGATTTAATAATCGATATTAATTTTTACAAAGGAACAATTGTTCCAAACGTTATAGATCTTCGATAATTATTGAGTCTCACCATTAGACTTTCAACACAAGTCTAATGCAATCAACCTATAACTCTGCAGTATTTATAGAGAAAGTCCACATGAGACTCGTCAATTGGAGGTCACTCGCCAAATGACATTTCCGACATCATCAGCTACCAACAGTGCGCCTTGCTTATCGACTACGACTCCTACTGGCCGACCTTTCGCCCTGTTGTCATCGCTTAAAAAACCAGTCAAAACATCCAAGGGAAGTCCACTGGGTTTGCCATTTTGAAAAGGCACATAAACCACTTTATAGCCGCTGTGTGGACGTCGATTCCACGAGCCGTGTTGTCCAATAAACATGCCACTGCGCATATTGATAGGTAATTTGGTACCTTCTGAAAACGCTAAGCCAAGAGATGCTGTATGGGAACCCAACGCATAGTCTGGAACAATAGCTTTAGCCACCATAGTGGGCTGCTGGGGTTGAACACGCTGATCAATGAATTGCCCAAAATAGCTGTATGGCCAGCCATAAAATCCGTCTTTACTAATCGAGGTCATATAGTCCGGCACCAAATCACTGCCAAGCTCGTCGCGCTCGTTTACTACTGTCCATAATGCGCCAGTAACAGGCTCCCAGGCTAAACCGTTGGGATTACGCAGCCCAGAAGCGAAGATTTGATGACTACCTGTTTTAATATCCACTTCCCAGATAGCAGCGCGTTCAAACTCTACGTCCATGCCATTTTCAGCCACGTTGCTGTTAGAGCCTACTGTCACATACAACTTTTTGGTATCTGCACTAACGATGATATTTTTCGTCCAATGTCGGTTAATCTGGCCAGCCGGTAAGTCTAATAATTTTCTACCCGCCACCTTAATCTGGGTGTCTCCAATGCTGTAGGGGAATCGCAAAACTGCGTCTGTATTCGCAACATAAAGCTCGCCACCTACCAATGCCATGCCAAATGGTGAATTAAGTCCATCCAATAGCACAGACCGGAAATCGGCAACTCCGTCCCCGTCCGTGTCACGTAATAGGGTGATACGATTTGGGCTAACGACGCCTGCTCCTGCCAACTTCATCACAAATCCCATCACCCAGGACTTTATGCCTGTATCCGCTTTCGGTTTAGTTGGCGCATTAGACTCTGCCACCAAAACATCGCCATTGGGCAAGACGTATAACCAGCGTGGATGTTCAAGTCCAATTGCAAATTTATCAACACGCGTACCCACTGCTGCAACAGGCTTGTCTCCCGCGTTCCAACCTTGGGCAGGTGCAATATTCACCGTTGGAATAAGCGTTTGATTAGGTGAAGGCAGGATTGGCTGTGCACCATAACCTGCCTCAACAGGTAGCTTAGCTAAATCGCTGCAAGCGGCCAGTATCGGCAGCAACACGGCCAAACTGAGATAAAGACATATTCTCATAAGACTGCACTCAGCTTGGCGCATGGCTATTCTTAAATTCGCCCCATGACCAAGAGTACGACGATGATGAGTACTATCAGTCCGATACCACCACTGGGACCATAGCCCCAATTCTTGCTATGCGGCCAACTAGGAAGTGCGCCGACTAGTATCAGAATCAAAATAATTAAAAGTATGGTTCCTAAGCTCATGAGATTCTCCTAAAAATAGGGTAAAAATGAATTTGTAAAATTTATATAACTCATTTTGCTGGTGGAACATCAGCAGGTACGACAATGACCGCCGTGTTGCCACCTGTCTTACCCGTATCACCTTTGTTGCCATCATTGCCCTGGCTACCTTGCACACCCGTGGCGCCAGTATTGCCTGTATTGCCTGTATTGCCTGTATTGCCTGTGTTACCGCCCACCCCTTGGCTGCCTGTTGCACCCTGTGGACCCGCAGGGCCTGGCACAGCTACTGGCACAGCGGGAACAATAACCGTGGGTCTATCGCAAGCAGTCAAACCCAGAACAGCCAATACGACGCTAGTCATTAAAAATTTATTCATATCAAATCCCTTTAAGTAAAAAAAATCTCAATAGTTTGTATAACTATCCACTTTTAAGCCTTACAGACACCACTTTTGAGATAGCGCGTGTAAGAGACATATTTTAAGAATAGACATTCAATTTAGATTTGACCGTGCGTTACCGAACATAGTGACGATATAAAAATTGCATGCTTGAGTCGCGCATACGAATAGCAATTAGAGATTCTTGTGAAAGCATGGCATGCGTTTAGCTCAGCATCAGTTTCAACAACAGGCGTACGGCATTTACCTACACACATGCGGCATTTCGTCCTCTGTTGATCAGCATTGATGAGAAGAATACTGAGACCACACAATTTATTCATCCCTATTTTGGAGATATTTATGATATTCAAACTCAAAACGCTATTGGCAATTGCAGGATTTGCCGTTACTACACAAGTTTTAGCGCAAATAACTTTTTACGAAAACGAAAATTTTCAAGGGCGCTCGTTCACGACACAGCGCAATGTGGTTAATTTTGAGCGCTTCGGCTTCAACGACCGCGCATCGTCTGTCATTGTTATGAATAACCGTGTAGAAGTTTGTGATGACGTCCGTTTTGGTGGTCAATGCACCGTTTTGCGCCCGGGACGCTATCCATCGTTCAGAACCATGGGCATCAATGACCGTGTTTCTTCGGTTCGTGTCGTGGATACCCGCTCTCAATTTGATGAAGATCGGTATGCACCACCTACTTACCCTGTGTACGACAACCGTCGCCGCGGTGGCGAGGGTATCTATGAAGCAAACATCACATCTATTCGAGCGGTGATGGGCAGCCCCTCACAACGATGCTGGGTAGAGCGCGAGCAAGTGGTACAAAATATAGGTGGCGACAATGCAGGTGCAGTGATTGCTGGCACACTTTTAGGTGGTATTCTGGGTCATCAAGTTGGCGGTGGGCGAGGCAAAGACCTAGCTACAGTAGGCGGTGCGATAGCAGGTGCGACTTTGGGGTCTAACTTGGGAAGCAATGGCGGTGGGCAGCAAATGGTTACTCAAAATGTGCAGCGTTGTGCCACAGTGCCGGCGAACACTCGGCCTGAATACTGGGACGTGACTTATTCGTTTCGCAACATCGAGCATCGTATCCAAATGACAACGCTCCCAGGGCGCACGATTTCAGTTAATCGTGCGGGTGAGCCACGTTCGTAACAAAACGCTTTTAGCTCAACAAAAAAACTTTTAGCATGTAGGTCGCAACCGACATGCTATAGTCATTAAGACTTACATATAAAACATCCTGCAACATGTAAAGTACTAATTGCTTAAAAGTGATACGTTGTGCAAATTAAAACTTATGTAGTTGAAGACAATCCTATCATCCGGGATAACTTGGTTGCGACTTTAGAGGAGCTGACACCTGTGGCCACTGTTGGATCAGCAGAAACCGAAGCGGAGGGTGTCGCGTGGCTTTCAAACAGTATCAACTTATGGGATTTAGCGATTGTTGATCTATTTTTGAAGCAAGGCAACGGCTTAGGCGTCGTATCCGCATGCAAAAATCGCCTTCCGCGACAAAAAGTTATCGTGCTTAGCAACTACGCAACGCAGGATGTCCGTAAGCAATGTGCAACATTAGGCGCAGACGCAGTGTTTGATAAATCAACTGAGATTGAACAATTACTTGAGTATTGCGTCAAATTCAGTCAACCATTGAGTTAGCCTGGAAACTCACATGCCATCAATTTTGGCAGTATCAGTCGATCATTTTGTGTTTAAGTGCATAGTAGGTCAAGTCGCTGTTCGTGGCGAGAGACATTTTTTCCATCACACGGCTTCTGTAGGTGCTAACGGTTTTGACACTAAGCGAAAGCGTCGTCGCGATGTCGCCGGCAGTTTCACCCTTAGCAAGTTTCAAAAACACTTGGAATTCACGCTCAGACAACTGCTCATGCGGCTGCAGATTGCCAGGCTTGTTCAACTGCTGCGCCAACAGCTCGGCAACTGCCGGCGTAATAAACCGTTTGCCCAATGCAATAACACGAATCGCTTCTACAATCTCGATAGGGTCACAAGCTTTGTTCAAATAGCCACTTGCACCTTGGCGAATCAAATTCACGGCGTAATGCTCTTCTGGATAGCCACTCAAAATCAAAATGCCCACGTCTGGCGCTTTAGCACGAATCATAGCCAGTGCATCAATACCGCTTTGGCCGGGCATTGATAAATCCATGATCAACACGTCCAAGGCAATGTTTCGCACTAAATCTATAGCTTCCCTGCCGCTACACGCTTCACCCATAACGCGCAAGTCAACAAAGTCAGAAAAAAACTGCTTGAGTCCTGAGCGCACAATAGCATGGTCATCAACAATTCCAATATTTATCATTTCTCATCTTTCAAGCGTGCAAAAACTGCACACTCACATTATTGACGCATTTGAGCGAGCTGTGTAAGGAAAATTAAAATGAAAGCATTTGTATTTCCAAAAACAAGCACCAGCATGCTACTGGCGATTTTAGTCATTGGTGTTTTATTTTTTATCAATGATCAAAATTTTGACCGTTCAACAGCAGCCACTTTGCAAATAGAAGAATCTACAAAAACACTGGCTGTTTTAAACAAACTACAGGGACATATTGTCGATGCAGAAACTGGCCAACGCGGCTACTTGCTAAGCGGCAATGCACAATATCTAGCGCCCTACACAAACTCAACCAATGAAATAAACAAATCGCTAGATAACTTGCGCAGTTTAGTAACGCATGTACCCGAGCAATCTGCCATCTATGAACTGATAACTCGACATATTGCACGCAAACTGGCAGAGCTTGAGTTGACGGTGCGTATGCGAAAAGATGGCAACCAAGACGCTTGGAAATATTTTGTTTCCACAGATATTGGTCAATTTCAAATGGATGCTATTCGCAAGCACATTACAGAGTTAACCGATATTTCAGAAGCAAAAGTTATTGTTGCGAAAAGTCAAATACAAAATACTTTGGTTATTTCGCGCATTGGTATTGCGTTGCTTGCGATGACAGGACTTTGGGCTTTTTACCTCTACCTGAGGCAAAACACATTACTGCTGGATACAGCGCTTAGAGAAAAAGAATCATTACAGCGCGAGCGCGAGCAAATTGAGTCTTTAGTCAGGGAAAGAACAGATAACCTCGCTAAGCTAGCCACACATTTACAAAACACCCGAGAAGACGAACGGGGTGACTTGGCCAGAGCGATGCATGACGAGTTTGGCTCCCTACTAACAGCGGCAAAACTTGACGTTGCAAGACTGAAATCGCTGCTCGTGAGCAAGGCACCTGATACTGAAGTCAGATTCACGCACCTCAACAGCACTTTAAACAGCATCATTTCAATGACGCGCAATATCGTGGAAGATTTACGACCGTCGTCTTTATCTCATCTTGGCTTGACGCCGTCGCTTGAAATATTAGCGCAAGACTTTGAAAAACAAAACAATTTAAGCATTGCTACCGATTTAGAAACCGTTGACATAAATGGTAACGCACAACTGACGGTATACAGACTTGTCCAAGAATCATTAACCAATATCAGCAAGTATGCGCAAGCAAAAAATGTGACTGTAAGTTTGCATAATTTAGAGGGCTATATATCAGTGCAGGTGAAAGACGATGGCGTGGGATTTGAAAAAAACAAAGTTGATGATTCGCACCACGGTTTACTGGGCATGCAACATAGGGTTGAGGCTCTGGGTGGGAAGTTGGTCATTACCAGTATGCTGGACAGCGGTACACATATTTTGGCAACAATTCCGACAATTAATATCAGTAAACAGAAGATGCAAAAGTAACTCTAGATATAGATTCATATGTAGGAATTCACCTACTACGCAGCATCATTAATTCTGACGCGCGTAGAGGCCAAAAGCTGATTTCACCGCAGCACTTGAAAGCATAACCTTGGTACAGGTTGATTGAAAAGTATTTCAACAAGAAATCACTTTCATTTCAGTCGCATTAAGGAGCTTTTATGTTGCACTATTCAGTCATTTTCTTGGTTATAGCATTAGTTGCAGCCATCTTCGGCTTCGGCGGCATCGCTGCAGGCGCAGTTGAGATCGCAAAAATCCTTTTCTTCATTTTCGCCATCATGGCAATCATCACTTTTGTGATCAGTTTGCTTAAAAAATAATTAGGAATCATTATGAACATACTAGACTCAAAAAATTCAAAAGACGCGATGGAAAACATACGCCAAACTTCCGACTCTTTGCTTCAATCTGCTGAAAAAGCTGTATCGTCAACAGCTGAACAAGCCAGCGATACAATCCATAATCGCATCGACCCTATGGTGGATTTGATGGCTGTGACCGCGCAAAAACTGGCCAAGCAAAGTATGGATATGGCCTCTGACGCTAAAGAGTACGCGCAGCACGCCATCAACCGTGCCTCCAAAGCATCAACACAATATGTATCAGAACAACCTGTTCGTTCTGTGCTGATGGCTGCTGCTGTTGGTGCCGCAGTTGCGGTATTGATAACGTCCATGCGTTCACGCAACAACTCACACCGCTATTAATTTAAAGGCGAAACGATGCATCCGCTGTTTTTAACTATCGTTCGACGTCCTGATTTAGTCGTTGATCATTTAAGTGCTTACACAGCTTTATTGGCGAAAGAAGCCAGCGATGCAAGTCGTACGATAGTGAACCGTGTTTTGATTTGGATCATGGTCGTTGTATTTGGATGTATAGGTTTGGGTTTAGCTGGCATTGCTTTGATGTTGGGTGTACTTCAAAACCAATTTCATTGGATTTTAGTGGCCGTGCCTGGAGCAATGATACTGTGTTCAATCATTGCTTTGGCTTGTACGAAAAAAGCAGTGCTTTCTGGCTTTTTCTCCAACATCAAATCACAGTTCTTTAGTGATGCGCAGGCTATTCGTGTAGCTGCGGGGCATGAAGCAAAGTTATGAAAAAATCACAATACTCAAATTCCAGCTCACAACCAGAATCGACACCTGAAGAAAGACTGTCTCGTAGTCGTTCTGAGATTGTTAGATTTATGCAAAAAGACAACCAAGTTTATCAAATTATAAAACCCATTGTCTCCAGCTATGCCGCAAGTCATCCGGTAAAGACACTAGGTATTGCTGCTGGTATAGGTGCTGCAATTGTAATTTTAAAACCTTGGCGTTTTGTGACATTAGCTGTTATGGCTTCAGCGCTTAAATCACTACAGATCCGTAAATTTTAACAAATTGAATAAATATAAACAGTAGTAAATATTAAAGCAATAGAAAGTCTAGCAACACATGAAAACCTCACCAAAGAGCACAATGTCAAATATAGATAATAAATTTCAACTTGATCTATCTGCATTGGACGCAGCTAAAAAAAGTATTGACAATGGCGCGATCACCCCCGCATATGGACCCCATCGTGATGCTATCGTCAAACTTCTCAACGATTCTTTAGCAACTGAATTGGTCTGCGTCCTGCGTTACAAACGCCATTACTTCATGGCAACAGGCTCAAATTCCCTCAAAATTGCAGAAGAATTTTTGGTGCATGCCAACGAAGAGTCTGGGCACGCGGACCGTATAGCCACGAGGATCGTTCAGCTGGGCGGGGAACCTGACTTTTCACCATCAACACTGCTGGCAAGAAGTCATGCTGATTACGATGATTCAAACGACTTGCAAGTTATGGTTCGCGTGAATCTAATTGCAGAACGTGTTGCGGTTGAAAGTTATAGACAAATGATTGCACTTATCGGTGAACAAGATCCAACAACCAGACGCATGCTAGAAGATATTTTGGCTGATGAGGAAGAGCATGCAAATGAACTCAGTGATTGGCTTGAAAAATAGTCAGTGAATTTCATCTAGTCAAATAGTGTGGTGCCATTGATTGACAGATTTTTTTAGTTTGCACCAAGTCAGTCTTAATTTAACTCAGAGGATACAACAATGAAATACACACGCGCACTCATTTTCGCCACCATAGCTGGCATCACTATCATCAGCGCAACAGGTTGTGCCGTTGGTCGCGGGCAAGAGTCAGTAGGTGCCTATGTTGACGATACCAGTATCACGACTGTCGTCAAAGCAAAATTTGCAGAAGATCGCACTGTTGCCGCAACGTCTATCGGCGTTGAAACGCTCAATGGTGTTGTTCAATTGTCAGGTTTCGCAAAATCAAATGCCGAAAAAATGCAAGCTGAAAATATTGCTCGCAACGTGAAGAATGTAAAATCAGTACGCAACGATATTATCGTACGTCCATAATTTTATAGCCATCTAAAAACTTCATGCGGTGCAATTAAATTGCGTCGTATGAAGTTTTTTTTAATCGCAATAATTAATTTTGAAAATGAATATTTCCCCCACAAATCTCAGATTGGTCATGCTCAATACTTGCTTATTGTGCTTTACGTTCTTAGCCGGCTGTAATTCACTGCCAAGATTTGTGCCAGATGTGAGTCGTAACGCAGCTAAACCCATACACATGGTGGGTACGCATGGTGCATTGTCTAATGCTCAAAGCAAAGCCATTCTCGGCCGCATCAAAGGAAATGCCAGTAATGACAATTTGCTTGAACAACACTTGGCAATAGAAGAAGCTATAGTTGGCAGCCCTTTAGTCATTGGCAATAAAGTAACGTTATTGCAAGATGGCTCTGACACTTACCGAGACATGCTGTCAGCTATTGCGTTGGCAAAAGATCACATCAATTTAGAAACCTATATTTTTGACGACGATGATATTGGTAAATTATTCGCGAAAGCGCTGATCGAAAAACAAACGCAAGGTGTACAAGTCAATGTTATTCGCGACAGTGTTGGTACGAGCACAACACCCAATCTCTTTTTTAAACAACTTGAAGATGCGGGCATCAATGTCCTTGAGTTTAACCCTATCAACCCGATGGCTGCACGAAAAGATTGGTCACTTAACCAGCGCGATCACAGAAAACTACTCATCATTGATGGCGAGATCGTATTCATGGGTGGTATCAACATTAGCAGCGTCCATTCGGGCAGTTCATTCAGAAAACCTCTCAAACCACGCGAAGAAACCGTCTTAGCATGGCGCGATACTGATATCAAACTCCAAGGCGCTGTCGTTGCAGAATTTCAAAAACTCTTTATTGCGACATGGGTGAAGCAAAAAGGTAATCCATTAGCTAGCAAAAATTATTACCCACCGCTAGTAAATGCAGGAAAAGATGTTGTTCGCGCCATTGGAAGTTCTAGCGACGATACAGCCAGCGTCATTTACGTAGCCCTACTTTCAGCAATCAACACCGCCAAAATAAGCGTGCAGTTGACGAACGCTTACTTTGTGCCTGATATTCAGCTTCTAACAGTTCTAAAAGATGCTGCTGCGCGAGGTGTCAATGTCACTTTGATTTTACCTAGTCAGACCGATTCCTGGCTGGCACTACATGCTGGGCGCGCGCACTATTCGGACCTACTTAAAGCTGGCATCAAAATTTACCAGCGTCAAGGCGTCATGCTGCACTCAAAAACGGCTCTGATAGACGGCGTTTGGGCAACGGTAGGTTCGACCAATCTCGATTGGCGCAGCTTTCTGCACAATGATGAATTAAATGCTGTTGTACTGGGCAAAGAGTTTGGAGAGCAAGTACAAGCCATGTTTGACAAAGATTTGGCGGCATCTGAGCCGGTAAAATTAGAAGATTGGATACGTCGCCCAATTGATATTCACTTAAAGGAAGTGATTGCGAGGCTATGGGAATACTGGCTTTAAGGGCAACTATGGAGATGCGTTTTAGCTTGCTAGGATTGGTCAGGCAAACTAAAACGCCGATAACAAATACGACACAACCATCAAAGTAGTTCAGTATTTATTCCTACCTCAATGCTATTTAAGATTTTTTGGTAAACCATGAATCAGTTGCTTTTTTTTCCCAATCAGCAATCTGCTCTTCTGCAGTTTCTTTCGCAATACCATAACGTTCTTGCAACTTACCTGAGAGTTGGTCACGACGTCCGTCAACGGTAACAATATCGTCATCCGTCAATTTTCCCCATTGCTCTTTCGCTTTACCGGTTACTTGATTCCAATTACCTTGAATTTGATCCCAGTTCATATGAGTCCTTTACAGTTTGATTAAAAATATGCGCTGATGAGCTATAAAACTCGCAGCCCATAGAACAACTGTAAATTTTTATAGCAAAAAAGACATCAGCTGATGCCGAATGAATTTGTAGGACGATATGCCTTCAGCCGCGAATACGGCTTACCACTAACAACGGTGTGGTGCAAAAAGGGTATAAAAGGTCCAGATTAATTTATGCTGACTTCAGAATTTTGATCGATAGATCAACACGCTCTTGTAAATAAGCGCCATAAAAATCAGACGTTGTTCCACCTACCAATCTCGGCGCAATTTCTTGTCCACTCTTGCCTAGAAACAGGACTGTTTGTGCTGCATTGATGTTCCAACTTTTAATAAGCTCTGCTTGCGTTGTGCGTTTACCCTGCGTGTCAACAATGGCTGTGGCATGGCCCAGATTAACTTGCACGACTTGCAAGGACTGCTCACGACTTAGCGGAATCAAATAATTTTCGCGAGAGATTTTACAAAATGGGCAATTGTCTAAGCTGACTAAAACGATCAAAGGTTTTGATGTTTTCAGCACCGGTGCCCAGCCTGCTACTTTTAAGGTTTTGCTTGCCTCCATCAACTGCCCACCAAAGCGCATATCGCTGATGCGCGAGCCCGCTTTAGCGCTGGGGTCACAAATGTAACTCATACCGCCTGTGCGCACCATATCGCCACCTTGTTGGTAATACGGATCAGGGTTGAATAGGTTATCGCATACGTCTTCTAGAATCGTTTTGATGGATTCACCGCTTAAATCAGTCAACGTTGTCCACGGGTACGTTATGGCGGTTTGATCCATCACGTGCTCGCGGGTGATAGCTTGGCCGGGCAACAATGATGTACCCCAGCGGAAACCTGGTGAGAATGCGATTTGAGCGCCATGCACCTTCATAAGCGCATCGGTAATTAACTGGCCAAACGTGCCGTTGAAATTACCACGACGGTACAGTAAACTCTCAGTCACTGCCAGTTTTTCAGACAATTTTTCTTTGTATGGTGCACGAACTTTGTCAATCAATGTCGACATCTCTTTGTATGCGAGCAAATAATTCGCAAAGATGGTGAGCAATTTGTAGTTGATATTGACAATTTTTTTTCTTTCACATCCAAGTCAAACACCGCTAAAAACTTGCCGTTACTGCCTGCATTCGTCACTAGCGTTTGCCCTGCTGCGTTTTTCACCATCGTTGGCACTGGTACGCGGTCGTGGGTGTGGTCGCCCAAAATCACGTCGATACCCGTCACGCGCGACGCCATTTTCAAGTCAACATCCATGCCATTGTGCGACAGAAGCACGACGGCTTGCGCACCTTTGGCACGTGCTTCGTTGACCGTTTTTTGCATCTGCGCGTCTTGTATACCGAATGTCCAATTCGGCACTTGCCAGCCTGGATTGGCAATCGGCGTATATGGAAACGCTTGACCGATGATGGCGAAGGTCACGCCATTCATCTCTTTTAACACATAAGGTTTGAAAACCGGGTCCTCTAAGTCTTTGGTTTTGACGTTTTGCGCTACAAAATCAATTTTGTCAGCGAAATCTTTCTCAATGATTTCCATCATACGAGCTTCGCCGTAGGTGAACTCCCAGTGCGCTGTCATCACATTCACGCCCAGCAGCTTGCAAGCGTCAACCATGTCCTGTGCATTCGTCCACAAGCTGGTCGCACTACCCTGCCACGTGTCGCCACCGTCTAGCAACAATGCACCCGGACGACTAGAGCGCAATTGCTTGACTAATGTACTCAAATGCGCAAAACCGCCCACCTTGCCGTATTGCAGGGCAGCACGTTCAAAATCTAAATACGTATGCGCATGCGCTTGTGCACTGCCCGCTTTTAAACCTGCGTATTTCAGCAAATGCTCGCCAACCAAATGCGGCACATTGCCAGTTTTGGGGACGTTGTAAATCTGATCTGCTTCTTGCACACTGGCCTCGCGGGCTAAAGGAAAAGCGGCGACAACAGCCGCCGTGAGTACTGACGAGAAATCTCGTCTTGTTATGTATATTGCTTTTAGGTATATGTGATTGAATCAAAAAAAATCCCGATGAATTGAATCATCGGGAAGTTTAAATTTGTACGCTAGTTTTATGCCAAGGTGTCAGCCCAAATGTTTTGCGCCCAGCTTTCGGCATAAGTACCTTCTAGCATGGTCACTTCGGGTTTCAGATCAATGGCAGATACGCCACCTGAACCCGCCACGGTTTTGAAGGTTTTCTCAGCCGCCACATACTCGTGCACACTGGCAACGTGGATGCAGTTTTTCGCATCGACCATGCTGTAGCAGGTGTTGGTCAACATCGGATTGGCGTTCACCTCCCAGCCGCTCAGCTGTGCCACGATGGCTGCAGCCGCCACTTTGGCATGCGCATTAGCCATGTGGCCGCTTTTTGGCATGGCGGGTGCGACTTGGATGGAATCACCCAATACGTACACGTCTTTAGCTGCGGTGGATTCAAAGGTTTGGTAATTGACGCCACACCAGCGACCGTTTGCCATATTGTTCAAACCTGATTGCACTGCAATCAATCCTGCGCGCATATTGGGTAATGCGTTGATGACGTTGGCTTTAACCTCGTCTTGAATTTCAAACTTGATCGTGCCAGTCTTGGCATCAACAGCCGTCACTTTGTGGTCGCCACGGTATTCGATCATGCCTGCATATTGACTTGCCCATACTTTTTTGAATAACGGGCCTTTGGATGTCACATCAGTGTTGCCGTCCAAAATCAGAATCTTGCTCTTTGGCTTGGCGACTTTGAAATATGAAGCAATTTGGCTAGCCCGCTCGTACGGACCAGGTGGACAGCGGTATGGCGCAACGGGAATGGTGATAGCAAACGTTCCGCCATCAGGCATGGCCTCTAGCTGCTTGCGCAGTGCCACGGTTTCCGCGCCAGCTTTCCACGCTTGCACAATCTGACCACTGGCATTGGCAGCGGCCAAGCCTTCGATGCTGCCCATCATCAAATCAATGCCTGGGGAGACGACGAGCTTGTCATAGGCGATGCTGCCGCCACGGGCCAAAGTCACAGTTTTCTTAGCGGCATCAATGCTGCTGACAATGTCTTGCACCACGGTGACGCCATGTTTTTTGCCCAGATTTTCATAGGAACTGGTGATATCCGCCATCTGCTTGTGGCCAGCTAGCACCATGTTGGAAACTGGGCAAGAAATGAAAGATGCGTTTGGTTCGATCAACACCACATCAATTTTGTATTGCGACAGCAACCGGACGTATTTAGCAGCTGTCGCACCACCGAAACCACCACCGACAACGACGACTTTGGCTTTCGATGGGATGGATGTTGTGGCACAGCCAGCTAAACCGAGCAAGCTAAATGCGGCTGCGGATTGCAGAAGTTGGCGACGTTGCATGTTGTTAGAAGTTGTCATGTTGAATGTCATGTCCATTGCTCCTTATTTCTTCTGTGCTACAAAATAGGTAGCAATCGAAGCAATCTGCGCTTCGCTGTATCCTTTGCTGAGCTGATGCATGACAGTTGCAGGACGAGCACCTGATTTGAAAGCTGCCATTTGCGCAACGATGTAATCTTTAGACAAACCCGCCAATGAGACGACTGGCGATCCTAGCGTGGCTTTGCCAAGAGTGCCATGGCATGCAGCACAAGTAGCCGCCAAACTTGCCACATTTAGCTCATCTTTTGATTGAGAAAATGCTGAGGCCGGCGTAATTATCACCGATATTGCTATTATATTTATAGCAAAAAAAGAGTTTGTACTTTTCGACTGCATGCAGCATTCCTTATAAATTTATACAGATATTCGTATATAGTTATAAACGTAATTAAGTATAATTATAAACATCCTAGTTTGAGTTTACGAGACATTCTTCTAATTGAATACCCTAGGTTTTTACCTAGCACTGAGTATTTCGATTCAGGGCCGCTGCCCAAACTCTGCCGTATCCACCGTCCAAGCAATCGCCTGCTGACTCAAAGTAAAGCCCAATCCAGGGCGATCTGGCACATGCATGCGGCCGTTTTTTAGCTCTAAGCGCTCGTTAAACATAGGCTCTAACCACTCAAAATGCTCTAGCCACGGCTCCTCTGGGTAAGCAGCGGACAGGTGCACGTGAATCTCCATTGCGAAATGCGGCGCTAGTTTGCGACCTTTGAAAGATGCCAAATTCATGATCTGTAAAAACGGCGTGATACCGCCCACGCGCGGTGCATCTGGCTGCACAAAATCGCTAGAACCCGCCATGATGAACTGTGCGTGCTCGGCAAAGCTGGTGAGCATTTCACCGGTGGCAATGGGCGTGTCCAAGCTCAACGCCAGTGCAGCGTGGCCCTCTACGTCCCAAGCGTCCAGCGGCTCTTCAATCCACGTCAGATCAAACGGCTCTAGGGCACGGCAAGCGCGCATGGCTTTGGGTCTGTCCCACTGCTGGTTGGCATCCACCATGAGCGGAAACTCAGCGCCCAGCATCTTGCGAACTTGACCAACACGGTCAATGTCTTTGGCCAGCTCAGGTTGCCCCACTTTGAGCTTGATGCCGCCTATGCCACGCGCGCAGATGGCTTCTACGTTTTTCAACACTTGGTCAATCGGCGTGTGCAAAAAGCCAGCTGAGGTGTTGTACACCTGAACACTGTCGCGGTGCGCACCGAGCAACTTTGCTAATGGTAAACCTGCGCGTTTGGCTTTCATATCCCACAGGGCAATGTCAAACGGTGAAATCGACTGCGCCGTCATGCCCATGCGCCCCATCGACGCGCCAGCCCACATCAGCTTGTCCCACAACTTGGCAATGTCGTTGGGATCTTGGCCCAACAAGTTGTCGGCAATCTCTTTGGCATGCGCAAACATGCCGCGACCACCTGCGCGCTTGGAGTAGCCGAAACCAATACCTTCAAAGCCGTCACGCGTACGGATTTCTGAGAAGACAAACGCCACTTCGGTGAGCGGCTTTTGCTTGCCCATCAACACTTTGGCATCGCTGATCGGGTTGTCTAGCGGCAAATAAATAAGCGAGAGTTTGACCCAATCGATGCGATCCATATGTTCTTTCTAAAATATATCAACTGAATTACTGTGCCGAAATGCAGGGCGTTACTGCGCCGTGATGCCTGCGGTTTTGATCACTTTTGTCCAGCGCGGAATCTCTGCAGCCACGAAAGCCGTGTACGCTTTTGAACCCTGCGTCGGAATCACAAAACCTTGCGAGTCCATGCGCTGCTTGATGGCTGGCGAGTTCATCACTTGGATCATGGCTGCTTCCAATTTCTCAACCACTGCTGGTGGCGTACCTTTTTGAATCGACAAGCCAGACCATGACAGTGACTCAAAACCTTTGTAGCCCGACTCAGAAATCGAGGGCACATCTGGGTACAAAGCATTGCGCTGAATGCTGGATACAGCCAGTGGGCGCAACTTGCCGGCCTTGACATGCTGGAAAGCCACATCTTGGTTGATAAACATGATTTTGATCGTGCCGCCAAGCATGTCGGTGATCATCGGACCACCGCCACGGTAAGGAATGCCCGTTAAGAAAATACCTGCGGTTTGCTTGAACAATTCCATCGCCATATGGCCAGAGGATGCATGGGTGTAACCATAATCAAGTTTGCCAGGATTGGCTTTGGCATAGTCAACCAAGTCTTTCAAGGTTTTAAACGGCAAGCTTGGGTGCACCAGCAACACATTGGGGCCAGAGTGCACGTGGGTCAAATGGATGAAATCAGTCACCGAGTTGTATTTCAAATTCGGGTCCAAACCATGCGCCACGGCGTTTTGGCCTACGCCTGTTTGGATGATGGTGTAGCCGTCGGCAGCCGCTTTGCTCGCCCGCTCAGTCCCCACCACGCCGCCCGCACCGCCGACGTTTTCTACGATCACAGGTTGCTTTAAAATTTTACCCAATTCGTCATTCACCATGCGCCCCATCACATCGCTGGTTCCGCCCGGTGGGAAAGGTACGATCAGCTTGATAGGCTTACTCGGATAATCGGTTTGAGCCGATGCGTTTATTGCACTTAACGCTATTAAAATAGTAGCATAAGTGCTTAATAATTTAATCCATTTTTGTTTCATCTCAATCTCCATATTTTTTAAATAACTCTTCAAATTAACTTACAAATATAACTAAAAACGTGGCTTGACAGTCTTCCAATCAGGCCTGAATTTTTGCATCTGCGTCACATCGTTACGCGTACGAATGTGGCAGTTCAAGAACGCTTGGTGCAGCTCAACCAGCTTAGCTTGGTCTAACTCAACGCCCAAGCCGGGCTTCTCTGTCAAATGCACGCAGCCATCCATAATGGGAATTTTGCCACCGATCAATATTTCATCGCTCTGCCATGGGTAATGCGTGTCACAAGCGTAGGTCAGATGATGCACAGAAGCCGCCAAATGCGTCATCGCCATCAAACTGATACCGAGGTGCGAGTTTGAGTGCATAGACAACCCCAAACCAAATGCTTGGCAAGTCCGCGCCAATGCCTGCGTCGCCCGCAAACCACCCCAATAGTGGTGGTCTGACAGTACGATTTGCACAGAATTCAGTTCCACGCTGCGTTTCAAATGGTCCCAAGACGTGACCACCATGTTCGTCGCTTGCAGCAAACCCGTCGCTTTGTAAACCTCGGCCATACCTTCCAAACCCGGCGTCGGGTCTTCGTAGTATTCCAAGTCTCCCGCCAGTCGTTTGGCAATGCGGATACTTGTCGGCACTGACCAATTACCGTTAGGGTCAATGCGCAGTTGGTGATTCGGAAAAGCCGCCTTCAGTGCTTTGATTGCATCCGCTTCTTCATCGGGCGGAAACACGCCGGCTTTGAGCTTGATGCTCTCAAAACCATATTGGTCAATCATCTTCTTGGCTTGCGCGACGATTTGCGCTGGGTTCACCGCTTCGCCGTAGGGGTCTGGCGCGTACTCAGAGTCAACGTTGGCGTCCCATTTGTAGAACAAGTAGGCCGAATACGCCACCTTATTGCGCACCGCCCCACCCAATAATTCCACCAAAGGAATCCCCAGCGAACGCGCTTGCAAGTCTAAAAATGCCACCTCAAAGCCTGAAAACACACTGCTCGTCAGGTTGTCACCCATAGAGCCTGGGGCGAGTTCCATTTCGACACTGCTGATCTCAATATGCGTGGTTTTTGTGAGTTTTTTCTCGGCAATCACCTTAGCCAGCAAACCATTCACATCAAAAGCCGACAAACCGACCAAGCCGTCTTTCACCCGAGTCAACAAGTCTAAAACAGGCGCATCGCCATAGGTTTCCCCCAAGCCAACCATGCCATTTGCGCCCACAACTTCAATGATAGAACGCAACCCAAACGGCTCATGCACGCCTGCAGCGTTGAGCAGCGCAGGATCTTTAATAGCGATAGGCGTGACGCGAACGGCGGCGATTTTCATGTAGCTTGGGGCAAAGTCATCGGTTGTCTGATGACTTTGATTCTATAGCAGTAGACGCCAAGGCGACATCAGCATCAACCCTAGGTTTAATTGCTATTACTATTATAGCTATTTAGGCAATAAATACGCCGGCTAGTGGGATATTTACCCCTAAAACTAAGAGGATTTCATTGATTAATATTTAATTCGTCTGATTTGCGGCAATATCGAAACCATATGCTATCGTTGCCAAACTTTATACACAGCACTTGTTACACCTATAGCCCTTGCATGGACTTCAAAACCTACCTCACCCGTTTGGGCAGCGATTTAAAAGCGGGTAATGCTACCGAGCACACGCACCGCCCTGCACTTCAGGCTTTGATTGAATCTGCCGCAGCAGATATACGTGCCACTAACGAGCCGCGCCGCATCGCCTGCAGCGCACCTGATTACATCGTTTCGCACTTGACCGCGAGCAACCGAGTGGATAAGGTGAGTTTTGAGGATGGCCGCGTATCTATCAATGCAGAGCAATACTTTGATGGTGTGCCCGAAGCAGTGTGGAATTACCATATTGGCGGCTACCAAGTAGCGCATAAATGGCTTAAAGACCGCAAAGGTAGATTACTGAGCTTTGCAGACTTGCAGCATTACCAGCGCGTTATCAGCGCATTGGCAGAATCGATTCAACTGCAAGCAGAGATCGACAAAGCCATACCCGCCTGGCCGTTGGTTTGAACTTGATTTGAGCTACTTAGCATTCAACTAGCTTTATTTTTGCTATATTTTTAATAGCTGTATAGTCAACAAATACGCTGGTTACAGTCATAATTATATAAATTTCTGAGAATTTACAATTTAACAATGCTCACTGAAGAAAAAATAGACATTGTTTATTTATGGGTAGACGGCAACGACCCTGTCTGGCGAGAAAAACGCCGAGCGTCGATGCTCCTGATGAATACTGAAAGTCGCAGCCACATCGCCAAGTATGGCAATGTCGAAGGCCGGTTTCGCGACAATGACGAGTTGCGCTACAGCCTGCGCGCTCTTGAACGCTATTTCCCCGATTGCGGGCACGTTTACATCGTCACTGATGCGCAAAAGCCAACTTGGCTAAAAACATCAACACAAATCACTGTCATAGATCACAAAGACTTGATTCCCACAGACAAACTGCCCACGTTTGATTCTGCCAATATTGAGTCCTACATTCATCATATTCCCAACCTGTCTGAGCGCTACTTTTATCTCAACGACGATGTTTTCTTCGGCTCACCTGTCGATTTGAATCACTGGTTTCATGATGATGGCATTTATGTTGGCTGGTCAGACGATGCGCTCGTGCTGGGCGAGGCTTTACAGCCGGAAGCTACTGCACTTGAAAACGCATGCCGCCTGTCGATCCAATGGTTAAAAAAACACGGAAAAAGACAAGCGCATATCAAACGCACTTTTGCGCATTCTCCTAGGCCAATGCTGAAATCGGTGTTGCTGATGTTAGAGACTGAAGCTGCAGATTTGTTCGAATCAATCCGCTCAACAGTCTTTCGCGCCTGGGACAAGCCCACTATTGTCTCTGATTTTGTGCTGCGCTGGGCACTCGAAAATGGTAAAGCTGAGTTGCGCGATTTCTCGCACATCTACCTCTCAACGGGCGATGTGCAAAACGCAGCCCAGCTAAACCACTTCGTAGCTGCCGAAGGTTCGCTCGACTTCTTTTGCATCAACGACACTACAGACGATGCCAACGATTTAGATCCGCGTTTACTTTTGGTGACGCAAGCACTGCAGAAGATGTTTCCAACAGCCTCACGCTATGAGAGGTAGCCAGACAAAAGCGCAATGCAGGCAACTAAAGTTAGCCTCATTCGCAACGGCAAATACCAGACAGGCAAGTTTGCGACTTGAACCAACCGTCGATCTTGCCAAAAATGAGTTAAAAAACCCGCAACCAGCATAGCGATGGCATATTTTGATGTCATCAAAAGCGCGAGCCAAGCCATCAAAGCTGGCACAACGCTCCATACAAAACAGTAAGTGCGTTGATGCATCGTCATATCGCTCTGGCTCATCGCAAAACCCCAGTGCAGAGCACCCACAAAACTCAAAATCACTGCGCCATAGGCAACCAGTGCATAACGCCACAAACTGCTGTTGCTACTGTCAGCCCAGACTGCAAATGCCGAAACCACAAACGGCAACAAGCCCCCATAACCCAACCACTTCACGATTGGCGGGATAATTGACTTTAAAGAATCGGCTGGATTAAATGGTTTTGTCATTCAACCATCTTAGCTAAAAACACGCGCTGTAAATGTTTGCTGAAAATGAGGACTTTGAGATGGAAAAAGAAGATGAACGCTGCTGCGGCACAGGGCACTGCATGATCAATGCCGAGGGACAGTGCTGGTGCGGTCAAGCGTGGGATGGCGAAAAAATGTGCCATCCGATGCCAACTGCAAAAGTTGAAACCAAAAGCGAAGTCCTGCCTACATCCGCTTATATTGCGTCGGACAATAAGCCCGCTTAACCCCTTCTGGCCGCAGCGCCGCGTGTTTGGTAGTGCGACCGGTAACACGCTTGCGCCACATTCTGAAGGAGCTGGCTTTCAAATTAGCCCGCATGAAATGAATCACCGCAGACTCATTTAGCCCGTAGGTACGCTCAATTGCCTCAAAAGATGTTCGGTCTTCCCAAGCCATTTCGATGATTCTGGAGGCGTCGCCGGCGGTGAAGATGGCTTCGGGTTTTGACATGCTCGAATTGTATAAAAAGCAGGGAAATGGTGTCGCGCAAGTTGAAAAGACCTTGTAAATTTATGGCAACATATCGCTATGCAAAAAACTCAGCCTTCACCCTCAATGCCACCATTTCTCCCCCAAATCACCCTCTACCAGCGTTGGTTGCATGAAAAACGCGGCTTAAAGTTTGACTCTTACGACGCGCTTTGGCAGTGGTCAATCACTGATTTAGACGCGTTTTGGCAAAGTATTTGGGATTATTTTGACCTGCGGTCTTCCAAACCCTACTCTGCCGTGTGTGACCGCAGTGCCTCTGACCGCATGATTGATGTGACATGGTTCACAGGCGCGACGTTTAACTATGCTCAGCAGGTGTTTAGGCACGTGGAAGCTGCCGATAAAGCCGGCTTTCCCGCCATCATCAGCCATAACGAGAAAAGCCTTGGCAAGCAAGCCGCCAAAGAGATGACGTGGCCGCAA
>JANMTB010000058.1:0-1576 GCA_031390045.1 Polaromonas sp. | reverse complement strand
CCTTTGGCCTCGGCCAAGGGCTTGCCTTGTTCCAAGGTCATCAATTCGGCAATGGCAGGCGCGCGCTCGCGCAGCAAAGCAGCGGCAGCGCGCATGATCTCGCTGCGTTTGTTGGCAGGGGTGTTTTTCCAGATCTCAAAGCCTTTGGCAGTCGCGGCCAAGGCGTCGTCCAAATCCGCTATCGTCGCGTGCGCCACGCTGCCGATGACCTCGCCCGTTGCGGGGTTGTGCACGGGAATGACGGCATTGCTGCGTGCGGCGCGCCATTCGTTGTTGATCATGAGCTGGACGTGGGGGTAGGTGGTGGTTGTCATGGAAAATGTAAAAATATTGATAATAAACGTCTATGTTACGACTAATTTGAGGCTAGATGACCATGCTTACTATTTCCACACAGTTCGATTCAGGCGCTATTGAAGTCGTCAGCCTCGTCGACCCGCAAGACATTCAACTCAACATCCGTGCCGATCAGGGCGTGACCGGCGCTGCCGAATTCGCCCAATGGTTTCACTTTCGCTTGCAAGGCGCAGTCGGTGTGCCGGTCAAGCTGCGGTTTTTGAATGCGGGGCAATGCGCTTACCCCAAAGGCTGGGACGGTTACCGCGTCGTCGCCAGCTATGACCGCCAGTTGTGGTTTCGCATTGATACGGCGTTTGACGGGCAGGTGATGACGTCAACACTGACGCCAGATACCAACAGCCTCTACTTCGCCTAC
The DNA here is from genome assembly GCA_031390045.1 of Polaromonas sp. Taxonomy (GTDB): domain Bacteria; phylum Pseudomonadota; class Gammaproteobacteria; order Burkholderiales; family Burkholderiaceae_C; genus Aalborgiella. The sequence goes on along the minus strand of JANMTB010000058.1, from coordinate 861 downwards.
TTTGAGCCGTATTCCTATGAGCGGCACCTGGATTTGCTCGGGTCAGCTGCAGAGTCTGAGCATGTGCAGAGCGAGTTTTTAGGCCACACCGTCGATGGCAGAGACATGAACGTGCTGCATATCACCGATGCCTCCTCAACCATCAAAAACAAAAAGAACATTTGGCTCATCGCCCGCCAGCACCCCGGCGAGACCATGGCCGAGTGGTTTGTCGAAGGCTTTTTGGAGCGCTTGCTGGACGTGGACGACCCCGTCAGCCGCGTGCTGTTGGCCAAATGCGTTTTCCACGTTGTTCCCAACATGAATCCTGATGGTTCTGTGCGCGGCAATTTGCGCACCAATGCTGCAGGTGCAAATTTGAACCGGGAGTGGCAAACGCCAACGATGGAGCGCTCGCCAGAAGTATTCTTAGTTCGACAAAAGATGCTGGAACTTGGTGTGGATCTGTGCCTAGACGCGCATGGTGACGAAGGCTTGCCCTACAACTTTGTCGCCGGCTCAGAGGGCAATCCTGGCTACACAGCCAACATTGAGCAGTTAGAAAACGCTTTCAAAGCCGCTTGGACAGCCACTAGCCCAGACTTTCAAACCGAGCACGGCTACGGCAGAGCCGCCAAACTCACAGCCAACCCAGCCATGGCAACGAATTGGATCGCCCAACAATTCGGCTACTTAGCCTTCACCATAGAAATGCCTTTCAAAGACAATGCTGATCTACCCGATGCGGGTGTGGGCTGGAGTGGGGAGCGCTCTAAAAAGCTGGGAGCTGGCGTGTTATTACCTATTTTAACAGTGGTAAATCAGCTGTAGCCGGCGTATTTATTGTCTAAACAGCTATTAATAGTATAGCAAATAAGCGGC
>JANMTB010000208.1:0-16341 GCA_031390045.1 Polaromonas sp. | reverse complement strand
CAATGGCCGTGGTCACTACCGCGTCAAGGATGCCCTCAGGAATTTCCTTCAGCGCCTCACCTTTGGCGCCATACAAAATGGCGGGGTTGGTCATTAAATGGCCGACATTGCGCAGGAACATCAGCGAGCGCCCATGCAGCGTGAGCTTGCCGCCAGCAGCGCTGGTGTACTCGCGGTCGGGATTGAGGCCGCGGGTGAAAGACTTTTCGCCCTTTTGCACCTGCTCGGTCAGCGTGCCTTGCAAAATGCCCAGCCAGTTGGAATACGCCACGACCTTATCTGCGGCGTCCACCACCGCGACGGAATCTTCCAGATCCATGATGGTGGACAGGGCGGCTTCGACCACCAAATCGCTAATGCCGGCAGCGTCAGCGTTGCCGATGGTGGTGCTGCGGTCGATGCGAATATCAATGTGGATGCCGTTGTGGCGCAGCAAGATGGACGAGGGCACGTGAGCGGCGCCTTGGTAGCCCACGAACAGCGCGGGATCCTTCAGGCCGGTGGTGGTACCGCTTCTCAGGGTGACCGACAGCTTGCCATCGACCACGCGGTACAGCATGGCGTCTTTGTGCGAACCGGCGGCTAGTGGCGTGGCCTGGTCCAGCACGTTGCGGGCGTAGGCAATCACCTTGGCGCCGCGCGCCGGGTTGTATCCTCTTCCCTTCTCTAGGCCCTCGGTCTCAGGGATGACATCGGTGCCGTAGAGCGCGTCGTACAAACTACCCCAGCGTGCGTTGGCGGCATTGAGCGCATAACGGGCATTGAGCACCGGCACTACCAGCTGCGGGCCGGCCTGCAGCGCCAGTTCGTCATCAACATTCGTCGCGGTGGCGCTCACCTGGGCGGGGGACGGCACCAGGTAGCCGATCTTTGTCAGGAAGGCGCGGTAGGCCTTCATGTCGGCAATAGGGCCGGGGTTGGCTTTGTGCCAGCTGTCCATCGCGGTTTGCAGGCGGTCGCGCTCTGCCAGCAGGGCGATGTTTTTGGGCGCTAGATCCGCCACGATGGCGTCGAAACCCTCCCAAAATTTGTCGGCAGACACGCCAGTGCCAGGCAGCACTTGCTCGTTCACAAAGCTGTGCAAAACGGTGGCGACTTGCAAGTTGTGCGCTTGAATACGTTTCGTTAGGGGTGTCGTAGATGCGAACATGGGTTTCTCCAAAAAAGATAAAAATATTTTAAAACGATCAAAACGGGTCAAAATAATGACAAAATAGGCTATAGCCGGAGTATTTGTTGCCTAAACAGCTATTAAATATATAGCAATATTCAAACAGACGAATCGACTAACTTTTGTACATTTTAGGGTTTGAATAACGGTATGTGAACTATATTCGAACCTTGGAAGTTTATTAATACCGCAAAAGTTGTGTTATTTGTGACTTTTATACGCATAATCGCTGCGAATCACCTCGCTTTATGGACAAATTCAAAGAAATCGAATCCTTCGTCGCCGTCGTCACGCGCGGCAGTTTGACGGCTGCGGCACTCGCGGAGGGGGTCGCGCCCGCCATCATGGGACGGCGGCTGGATGCGCTGGAGGAGCGGTTGGGCGTCAAACTGCTGGTGCGCACCACGCGAAAACTGACGCTGACGCACGAAGGCAGCGCTTTTTTGGAGGATTGCCAACGGGTTTTGAGCGATGTGGCGAACATGGAAGCCAGTGTTTCCGCCGGTGGCGTAAAAGCGAGCGGCCACTTACGCATCACCGCACCGGCGGGCTTTGGGCGCAGGCACGTGGCACCGCTGGTGCCCAAATTTCGCGCTTTGCACAGCGATGTGACGTTGTCGCTGAACTTGTCTGACCGCGTGATTGACATCACCGGTGAGGGCTTCGACTGCGCGGTGCGGGTCGGCGATATGCCGGATTCGAGCCTGGTGAGCGTGCGGCTGGCGGACAACCGGCGCCTGTGCGTGGCGACGCCGGCTTACTTGAAAACGCACGGCACACCGCAGCACCCCAGCGAACTGAGCAAGTTTGACTGCTTGACGCTGTCCAGCGACGCGTCACAAACGCGGGGCTGGGCGTTTAGCAGCCCCAACGCTGCCGGTGAGAGCGATGTGACTTATTTGCGGCCAGCAGGTCCGCTGGACTGCTCAGACGGCCAAGTGCTGCACGATTGGTGTTTGGCGGGCTACGGCATTGCGTGGCGCAGCACGTGGGAGGTGGAGGCGGAAATTGCCAGCGGCAAGCTGGTGGCGTTGCTGGAAGATTTTGCCGCAACGCCGAATGGGATTTACGCTATTTTCCCGCAACGCAAACATTTGCCGCTGCGGGTGCGGCTTTGGATAGACTTTTTGAAACACAATTACAGCCAAGTAGGGTTTTGGAAGTCCGCTTGAGAACGTAAGATAGAACCATGCGATCCACCCATACCGTGAACAAGCTCAACCGAAAGATGGGTACGTTTGGCATGGGCACAGTGCGCTGGTTGCTGGGCTGGTGGGATATTGTGTATTTTGGCGCGCAAGCCTTGGTGATCGCGCTGTCACCCTCTAGCTACAGGGCGCATACAGCCGGCATCGTTGCGCGGCATATTTACCTGAGTGTGGGCTCTATCTTGCCGTGGTATTCGGTGCTGGCGGCGGTGGTGAGCTTGGTGATCACGCGCATCGTCGTGGTGACAGCATTGAGTTACGGTTTGTCGCAATATGCGCTTGAAATGGTTGTGCGCGTGCTGGTGTTGGAGCTTTTACCAATTTCTGCGGCGATTTTTGTCGCTTTGCGCTATATGGCACCCATCAGCAGCGATGTTGCCAAAATGCAGCGCGAATCACACTTGGCGTCTTGGCGTGATGACCAAGCCGTGCTGCGCGATGAGCTGATGCCGCGTGTACTAGCTGGTGTGGTATCGGTTTTGACGTTAACCGCCGTCAGTGCTGTGTTAGCGCTGATCATTGCCTATGTGGTTGTCTACGGTTTGTCGCCTTGGGGCTTTGATGCTTATACGCGGATGGTAGGGCGCGTTTTTGGCCCTGCCATTGCCTTGGGGTTTGCAGTTAAAAGCTTGCTGTTTAGTTTGGCCGTGGGGGTGATTCCGATCGCAGCCAGCATGCTGAATGAGTCGACAGCAGACGGCGACAAAGAAAAAGTCCGCGCGGCGCGTGTGGGTTTGAATTTGGCGGGTATCAGCGAATCAAGTTTGGTGCGCTTGTTTTTGGTGATTTTTATGATTGAAGCGGCGACGTTAACGATCCGCTATTTTTGAACGAAAATACAAAATACTGCTCTCTACGCTACATGGACGAACAAACACCTCCGCCAAAACCTTCGATACCAACACCTAAGCCCGTTGCCAATATTGAGGTCAAGGCTGTGCTGTTGTTGCTGTTGATGTTGGCTTTGATTTGCGGCACGGTGTTTTACGTGCTGTATGCGCGCGGTGCGTTTGAACGCACCCAAGAGCTGGTGCTGTTGTCAGACGATTCGGAAGGTGTGATCATCGGCATGGATATGACTTTCTCAGGTTTTCCGATAGGGCGCGTAAGGCGTGTTGAGCTCGCAGAAAAGGGCAATGTCCGCATCATCATTGATGTGCCTAGAAAGGACGCGCGCTGGCTGCGAACGAGCAGTGTCTTCACGATGGAAAGCGGCTTGGTGGGCAACACCAAAATTCGCGCTTACAGCGGCGTTTTAACTGACCCCCCGCTGCCGGATAACTCGGAGCGCACGCTGCTTCGCGGCGATACAGCTGCCGAAATTCCAAAAATGGTGGCACTGGTGAAGGATTTGACGCAAAACTTAGTGAAAATGACGGCTGAAGAGTCCAGCTTGAGCCAAAGCCTAGCTAATGTGCAGGCCGTGACCGATACGCTCAAAGCGCCTGGCGGTGGTATGAAGATGCTGGCTGGTGATGATGTGAAGTTGGCGCAGCTTTCCAAACAGCTGACCACCACACTCGATCGCACCAACACGCTGTTGCTCAAGGTTGACGGCATCACAGCGAAAGCAGATAAGCAGGTGTTTGGCGAGAAAGGCTTGGTCAGCGACACCCAATTGACGGTGCAGCAAGTGACCGCCACACTGGCCGATGCGCGCGCCAGTCTACAAAAGTTGGATGCGGTGCTGCTAGAGGCTAAAGATGTTGCCAGCAACGCCAAAGTCGCCACCGCTGATTTGGACACTTTGCGCGCAGAAGTTGAATCTAGCCTGCGCAAGGTGGATCAGCTGGTAGGCGAGATCAACCGCAAATGGCCGTTCGCCCGGGATGTGCAAATTAAACTGCCTTGAATACAATGAATAAGTTAACTTGCTTTGTACAGGCAGTCCATAAATTAGCTGTGCTTGGTGTCGTGCTCGTCGCTGGAGTGCTCAGCGGCTGCGCCAGTGGCCCGGCACCGCAGGTGTGGGAGTCCAACGCACAAAGTGCTTTGCAAAACGCAAGTGCCGCTTATTTGACGGGCAATACCCGAGTTGAAGAACAAGATTTCGCCCGCGCCTTGCGTGAACTGCGTGCAACGGGTCGTGCGGATTTGGTGGCCACCGCTGAACTCACGCGATGTGCCGCACGCGCCGCCAGTTTGGTGTTTGATGACTGCCCAGCTTACCTGCCCTTGGCGGCCGATGTTGGGATCGAACTGCGTACTTATGCAGATTACTTGGCTGGCCGTTGGCAGGGTTTGAATGTCGCCATGTTGCCTAAACACCATGCTGCCGTCGTCGCCAATCCGGCTAGTGCAGCGGCATTGTCGCAAACCAAAGACCCGCTGTCGCTCTTGGTTGCAGCGGGCATGCTGCTGAAATACGGCAACTTGTCGCAGCCCGCTTTGGACGAAGTAACGCTAACAGCCGTACAAACAGCGTCAAACCAAGCTTGGCGACGATCGCTCTTGGCTTGGCTGGGCGTGCAGTTCAAATCCGCCGAATCTAAAGGCGATACGACACAAGTTGAAAGCCTGAAGCGGCGGATCGATTTGATCTTGAATACGGCCGTTCAAAAACCTTGAGTACATAATCAGCTTGCCATACCCAAATATTGACATATTGATCGACGATATTGGCGATAATTAGAAAATAAAATCAGAAAGTTGCGCCGTGATTGTTTTAACTTTGGTCAGTGTTGCCTTTTCATTATTCGCGTCATTGTTGTTTATCCGCTGGGCAGGCGAGCATGCCCAGCAGTATGACGTCCATAAGCCGCAGCGTTTTCACATTGGCGCCGTGCCGCGTTTGGGCGGTTTGGCCATTATGTTTGGCTTGTTTGCAGGTTGGTTGACAGCAGCACTGTCAGCGCAATTTGGGATCAATTTAAATGTACAAGCTAGCTGGATGCAAACCTGGCCGTGGATTGTATTGAGTTTGCCTGCGGTGCTGGGGGGTGCATTTGAAGATGTGACGCAGCGGCTGTCTGTATTCTATCGACTCGGGTTAACGGCTTTGTCTGCGGCGCTAGCTTGTTATCTACTGGGTATATCGCTGACGCGCTTGGATATTCCAGGCATTGACGGTTGGCTGCAAGCGACGCCTTGGTTGGGCATAGCGCTTGCGGTATTTGCAATATGTGGTTTACCGCATGCTTTTAATATTATTGACGGGTATAACGGCTTGGCTGGCACGGTCGCGGCGATGATTTGTTTGGCGATTGCGCATGTGTCGCTGCAATTAGGCGATCGACAATTGGCGGCCGTGGTGGTTTGCCTTGCGGCTGCAACTGCCGGGTTTTTAATCTGGAATTACCCGCGCGGTTTGATATTTGCGGGTGACGGCGGCGCTTATTTGTGGGGCGTTGTGATTGCAGTAGCCAGTATCACGCTGGTGCAGCGCCATACTACAGTATCACCATGGTTTCCTATGTTGTTGTTGATATACCCAGTTTGGGAAACATTGTTTTCGATTTACCGCAAAGCTGTACGTGGTGTGTCACCCGGCGTGGCAGATGCTTTACATTTTCACCAGTTAATATACCGTCGCTTGGTTCGTGGCGTATTTCATGATGATGCTTCGCGTCGTATGCTGATGCGTAATAACCGTACTTCGCCATGGTTATGGAGCTTTACCTTATTAACTGTGGCACCCGCCGTATTATTTTGGGATAACACGTGGGTATTGATGGCATTTTGCGCCGTCTTTGTGGTGACTTATGTTGCAGCTTATATGATGTTGGTGCGCTTCAAAGTGCCACGCTGGTTGCGCCGTTGAGTCAATCACTTAGATTCAATGGCCCTCTTAAGGTTATTAATATCTTAATAAGATAATGGTTATTTGGTTAATAAAACAACACTTCTTTGACGCAATTGGTGTTATTGCTATTGTTTTTATATTACATTAGACATTCTCTTTTATTTTCCTTTTTCATTAATCTTTCAATACTCTTTTAGAAGGCACCATCATGAGCAACTTAATTGACCTGCAAAGCCAAATCGAAAAATTGCAAAAACAAGCTGCCGATTTAAAGTCAAAAGAATTCAACAGCACAGTGGCCGATATTCGCGCGAAGATGGCCGCATTTGGTATCACAGTTAAAGATTTGGGCGTCAAATCTACTGCCAAAAAAGGCAAACCAGGTCGCCCAGCCAAAACAGCAAAGGCAGGCAAAGTTGCTAAGGCGCGTAAATCTAAAGCGGCTGGTGTGCCAGTTGCGGCAAAATTCCGTGGCCCGAATGGTGAAACTTGGAGCGGCCGCGGCTTGTCGCCAAAATGGATGACTGCTTTGATTGCGCAAGGCCGCAGCAAGTCTGATTTCGCTGTTTAATTTGAACTTTTTTACATGTCGCCCGTATTTTAGGATGGTAGTCGATGAGTGAGCAGCTAAAGGCCATATTGCAGCAACCTAAAACCGAGGTTAGGGCGGAAATCCAAGCCGATATCCTCGCTCAAGCGCTACCGTACATTCGTAAATACCATGGCAAAACCATGGTAATCAAGTACGGTGGAAACGCCATGACGGACCCCGCTTTGCAGCAAGCGTTTGCCGAAGATGTGGTGCTACTCAAGCTTGTAGGCATCAACCCCGTGGTCGTTCATGGTGGTGGTCCACAAATCGAAGCCGCTTTGAAGCGCCTTGGTAAGAAAGGCGAGTTCATCCAAGGCATGCGCGTGACTGACTCCGAAACCATGGAAGTGGTGGAGTGGGTCCTTGCGGGCGAAGTGCAGCAAGACATCGTCGGACTCATTAACCAAGCTGGCGGCAAAGCTGTGGGTTTGACAGGGCGCGACGGCGGCTTGATTCGCGCCAAGAAACTCAAACTAGTCGACTTGAACGATGCTAGCAAAGAGCACGATGTCGGCCAAGTCGGTGATATTGAGTCGATAGACCCAAGCGTTGTTAAAGCCTTACAAGACGATGCTTTTATACCAGTGGTCAGCCCGATTGGCTTTGGCTTGCTCAACGAAAGCTATAACATCAATGCCGATGTCGTTGCCAGCAAACTGGCCACTGTGCTGCAGGCTGAAAAGCTCTTGATGCTGACAAATATTGCAGGCGTGCTGGATAAAGAGAAAAATCTACTCACCGATTTAAGCATCAAAGATATTGATGCTTTGATTGCCGATGGCACGATCAGTGGTGGCATGATTCCTAAAATCGCCGGTGCGATTGATGCAGCGAAAAGCGGCGTGAAAGCCGTTCACATCATTGATGGTCGTGTGCCACATGCGATGTTGCTAGAAATTTTGACTGAACAAGCGTTTGGAACGATGATTCGTTCGCATTGAGTCTGCCGATTTAGAAAATTACTAGCAAGCGACGTTTTTACTTTACTTTCACCGTAATTTCTATAGACGCATACCAAGCTGCGAGATCCTCGATCTCTTGGTCAGTCAATGGTTTTGCAATCACTGCCATCACCTCGTTCGGGCGTTTACCACTGCGGTAATTTTTCATCTGCTCGATGATATAAATTGCCGGCTGCCCCGCTAAATGCGGTGCATTCGGCAATTGACTCAATCCTGTCGGCCCATGGCATGTGGCGCACATGCCCGCCTTGTCTTTGCCCGTACTTGCGTTTTGGGCCAGTACGGCAGCTGGCGTTAAACAAACCAGAAGCCACAGAAAGCGACTGAACTTAAAACCAAACTCGGTCTGCCTACTGTGCTTCATGGCTATTGCTCCGTTTCGTTCTATTTATTCAGCATAGCTGATGCGATAAATCGCACCGGCAAAATCGTCAGACACCAAGATCGAGCCATCAGGCAAGTTCGCCACGTCGACTGGACGGCCGCTGTATTGGCGCGTTTCTGGATTTAGCCAGCCATCTGCAAAGACTTCGGTTTTGTCAGCCTTGCCATCTGCCTTCATGCTGGTGAACATGATGCGCGCGCCAATCGGATTGGTGCGGTTCCATGAGCCATGTTGTGCCGAGAAGATGCCGCCTTGGTACTTGGCAGGGAACTTCTTACCGGTGTAGAAAGCCATCCCCAAATCAGCGGCATGCGCTTCCGTGTACACCTCTGGGTCGGTAATGTTGGCGGGCAGCGGATCTTTGTCGTAGCCATGGTCGGTCATACGGGTTTTGCCCTGCTTCCAGGGGTAACCAAAGAATTGGCCCGCTTTGGTAATGCGGTTGATCTCGCCAGCGGGGATATCGTCACCCATACCGTCGGTTTGGTTGTCGGTAAACCACAGCGTGCCATCCTTCGGGTTAAAGTCATGGCCTACTGAGTTCCGGATGCCCGTGGCGTACACCTCACGCTTGCTGCCGTCAAAGGGATCCATGCGAACCATGCCGCCGATGCCGACCTTGTTGTAGATATCGATCTTGTCGCGCGGCTGCACATTGTGCGGTTGACCCAGCGAGACATACAACATGCCGTCCTTGCCCACGCGACAGACGCGTGCACCGTGGTTGTAGCTTTCTTCTTCCACTGGAATCAGCTTGCCTTGAGCGACCACTTCAATCACCGCGACATCTGGGCCTTCATAGAAAAACTCTGCTGCGGGAAAGTTCAATACCCTGTTGTGCTCGGTGACGATCAGGAAGCCGTCCTTGGTCCAACAAACACCGTTTGGATTGGTGAACTTTAACGATGGCGCAAACGATTTCACCTCTGTCGCTGCTTCGCCACTGTTGCGATTCGTCACCGCCCATACAGTGGTTTTGCGTGTGCCCACGAACAACATGTTGGTCGACGGCGCCACCGCCATATGGCGTGCATCTGGCACGATGGCATACAACGAAATTTTAAAACCAGGTGGTAGTTTGACTTTTTTTAGATTGTTTTTAATCGCCTCAGCATTCGCGCCGGTTTGCGCAACGAGTGGGATGTTCAAATCCGCTGTAGCCACGCGCATTTGCTTGAGTTTGTCTAGGTTAGCTTGTGCGCTCACCAACCCCGCAACGCCCAACGTGACAGCAGCCAGCACAAAATTTCTTTTAAAATTTATCACTCTTATCTCCTTTGGTCAAACTACAAGCACAGATGAACCGGACATGAAAATACAAGCCGCAATGCTTGATTAAACTTTAATACTTGGTTTTTCAAAACAATGTCACCTATGTGACTAAATTCTCATTTTCAGTCACCTTGGCGTCAGCTTCTCCTCTTTTTCATGCTCAAATAATGCGAACAAGGAGACTCTATGACCGCTGTAAATTCGCGCGCAACTAGCCATTTTTTAATTCAATCGTCCATGACTTTGGCGGTACTGGCGGTTTGTAATACTTATGTTTCAGCTCAAACCCTTGCACCCGTTGTGGTTTCTGCTTCGCGCGCCGAACAGAGAAGTTTTGATGCGCCGGCAGCGGTCGTAGCGATCGATGCTGAGACCATTCAAAACGCTGGCCCGCAGGTTAATTTGTCTGAATCTCTCAACCGCGTCCCTGGTTTAACAATTTTGAACCGCCAAAACTACGCGCAGGATTTGCAAGTGTCGATTCGCGGCTTTGGAGCGCGTTCAGCCTTTGGTATTCGCGGTATTCGCTTACTCGTAGACGGCATTCCAGCCACCACGCCAGATGGTCAAGGCCAAGGCTCATCTATCAGCCTCACATCAACCGAGCGCATTGAGGTGCTACGCGGCCCCTTGGCCCAGTTGTACGGCAACTCTGCAGGTGGTGTGATTCAAGCTTTCACCCGCGAAGCACCCGAGCAACCTGATATCGGTGCACAGCTCTACAGCGGCTCGTACGGTATGCTGCGCACAGACTGGCAATACGCGGGCAAAGTCGGCAATTATGGCATCGTGGCGGATTACAACACCTTCAGCGCAGATGGCTTCAGAGCCAACAGCGAAACTGAGCGCAAACAATTCAACGGTAAGCTGAGCTTTGATGCTGGTAGCTCCACCAAAGTAAACGTCGTTTTCAACCGATTTGACATGCCATTGGCGCTTGACCCGACCGGTTTAACCGCTGCACAATTGGCTGCCGATCCCACGCAGGCAGGAACCAACGCCGTTACCCGCAACGCTCGCAAAATTGTGGTGCAAAACCAACTGGGTTCATCTATCAAACATAATTTTGACGCGGATCGTTCCCTCACCGCGCGTCTGTATGCAGGTACACGTGACAACACGCAATACCAAACCGGCGCAGCTGCAGGGACGGGCGCGTGGGTTGGGCTGGAGCGTAATTATTCTGGCGCGGGTTTGCAGTACAACGCCCTGTCGAAAATCGGTACAACCCCTGTGACTTGGGTTGTCGGCTATGAATTCGACCGCTCTAAAGAAACGCGCCAAGGCGGCGTGGCTGCCTTGGGCGAAAAAACCACCACCACCCGCAATGAAGACAACCAAGCCAGCAACAGCGACCTGTTTGCGCAAGCAACGGTCCTGGTGTCTGAACAAATTTCACTGATTGGTGGGCTGCGCTACAGCTCGGTAAGCTTCAAAAGCAGCGACAACTACTTGACAGACGGCAACGGATCAGGTTCGACCAATTACAAAGCTACCAGCCCTGTGCTGGGCTTGACCTACCACGCGAATGACAGCTTGAACCTGTACGCCAACTACGGCCGTGGCTTTGAAAGCCCCACCTTGGCCGAAGTGGCTTACAAAGGAGCAGCAACACCTGCGTTCAATACCACCATCAACGCCTCAAAAAGCAAGCATTATGAGATTGGCGCAAAGTGGTTGCCGAATGCCAAATCGCGCTTGGACTTGACCCTGTTTCAAATCGACTCCACCGACGAGATCGTGGTCGCCAGCAACACCGGCGGTAATTCCACCTTCAAAAACGCACCTGGTACCAAACGAACGGGTTGGGAACTGTCTGGCAACACCTTGTTGATGCCGAATTTACGCGCGACCTTGGCTGCGTCGCAAACCAATGCGCGGTTTTCACAAGCGTTTGCGACTGGCTCAAACAACATAGATGCGGGCAACAAAATCCCCGGCATTCCTCAAAGCTTCGTTTTCTCTGAGCTGCTTTGGAGCAGCAAGACCATGGACGACAGTACTGCCAAACGCAACATAGCCTCAAAACTCGGAGCGCAAGCGGGCATCGAGCTGACCCATGCAGGGAGGTTGTACGCCAATGACACCAATACGGCGACTGCCGATGGCTACAACACCTTAGCCGTCAAGGCGAGCTACGGCTGGGCGATTGGCTCTGGCGTGCTCACCACCTCAGCACGGGTAGACAACGCCACCAACAAGCGTTACGTCGGTTCCGTCATCGTGAACCAAGCTGCGTCGCAGTTTTACGAGCCTGCACCGGGTCGGAACTGGACCGTTGGCTTACGTTTTGTGATGCCGTTATAGTTTTAAATTGCTGCTATTTGCTATATATTTAATAGCAAAATAGGCAATAGATACACCGAATACAGCTGTTTTTACCTTATTTTAGGTGATTCAAGCCGTTCCACCCACGGTTAGCCCATCAATCCGCAAGGTGGGTTGACCGACGCCCACAGGCACGCTCTGGCCTTCTTTGCCGCAGGTGCCGACGCCGCTGTCTAGCTTCACATCATTGCCGATCATGCTGACGTGCTTAAGGCACTCAGGGCCGCTGCCGACCAGGGTTGCGCCTTTGACCGGGTAGAGGATTTTGCCGTTTTCGACCCAGAAGGCTTCTGAGGCGGAAAAGACGAACTTGCCCGAGGTGATATCGACCTGGCCACCGCCAAAGTTGCTGGCGTAGAGGCCTTTTTTGATGCTGGCGATGATCTCGGCCGGCTCTTTGTCGCCGCCCAGCATGTAGGTGTTGGTCATGCGCGGCATGGGCACGTGGGCGTAGCTTTCGCGGCGGCCGTTACCGGTGGGTTTGACGCCCATCAGGCGTGCATTCATCGAATCTTGGATGTAACCCTTCAAAATGCCGTCCTCGATCAGCACATTGCGCTGGGTGGCATTGCCTTCGTCGTCGACGTTCAGTGAACCACGGCGATCAGGCAACGTGCCGTCGTCCAACACGGTGACACCTTTGGCGGCGACGCGTTTGCCGATTTTGCCGCTGAAGGCGCTGGAGCCTTTGCGGTTGAAATCACCCTCTAGGCCGTGGCCAATCGCCTCGTGCAACAAAATGCCCGGCCAGCCGGCGCCCAACACCACCGTCATCACGCCTGCAGGGGCGGGACGGGATTCTAAGTTGGTCAAAGCGGCGTTCACGGCACTGGACACGTAGTCTTCAATCAAGGCATCGTCAAAATACGCCATACCCAAGCGACCACCACCACCGCCGGAGCCGGTTTCGCGGCGGACTTGGCCTTTGACGGTTTGTTCCGCAATCACCGTCACGCTCAGCCGCACCAAAGGGCGCACGTCGGCAGCCAGCACCCCATTGGCTCTAGCGACCAAAACAACGTCATACTCACTTGCCAAACCCGCCATGACCTGCTTGATACGTGGGTCTTTGGAGCGGGCTAATTTCTCCACTTTTTCAAGCAACTGCACTTTAGCGGTGCTGTCCAGAGTAGAAATTGGGTCTAAATCTGGGTAAAGTGACCTACTCATTGCTATTTTTTTAGTAGCTACTTTGGCAGATTTATTGCTGGCTGCAGCCGTGATGGATCGCACCGTGCGGGCTGCGTCGAGCAACGACGCCATCGAAATGTCATCAGAGTACGCAAACGCCGTCTTTTCGCCGCTGACGGCGCGGACACCCACGCCTTGGTCGATGCTAAAACTGCCAGTTTTAACGATGCCTTCTTCCAAGCTCCAACCCTCTGAGCGGGTGTATTGAAAGTACAAATCAGCGTCGTCTACCTTGTGTGCCTTGATTTCGTTCAAGGCTTTTGCAAGGTGCGATTCGGTCAGCCCAAATGGCGTCAACAGTAGTTTTTTGGCAATGGCGATGCGCTGTTCTGTCGGCTCAATTTGCGGGGTGGGGCGCTTGGTCTGCAGCAGGGTTTGCTCGGCGCTGAGGTTTGAAGATGAATTGGCCTTCAGAGAGGTGTTCAAGGATGTGGTTTGAAATGTCATACCTCCATTGTAGGCATCAGGCAAAATGCCTGCATGATTGCAAGAATTCAACAAACGATCGTCTTTTTCATTGTTGCCACAATAGTGGGTTGGATTTGGTACGTGTTACCTGATTATTCGCGTATTTATATAGTATTTTTGGTTGTAGCCGCCGTTTATATTGATTTTATAGCTATAATATTTATAGCAATTCACTGTTTAAATCGATCAGATTCGCAACCTAGAGCCTCTTTGAGCGCTCTCCTTGCCGCGTGGTGGCGCGAAACCACAACCGCGTATAAGGTTTTTCTATGGAGACAGCCGTTTCGCACACAGGCCATTTCTGACTACCTTCCCGCATCGGATAAGCAGGGCGTGGTGTTTATTCACGGTTTTTTTTGCAACCGAGCTTTTTGGACGCCTTGGATGCAGCAGCTTCTAGCTGACAAACGAGCTTTTGCGGCCATTACGCTGGAGCCCGTTTTCGGCTCCATCGACGACTACGCGCCCACTGTCGAAGCGGCCATCGCGAAAGTGACGCTCGCCACAGGTAAGCCACCGGCTTTGATTTGCCACAGCATGGGTGGTTTGGTGGCGCGATCATGGCTGCGGTCAAAAGCAGGTAACGACGACAGAATCAACCGCATCATCACCATCGGCACGCCGCACTTTGGAACGGTTTTGTCACTGAAAAAATCATTTTTGCCATTCATCAACACCCGACAAATGCAGCGTTATGGCGAATGGACGCAGTTACTAGCCAAAGTAGAATCGCCGACTCAATTTGCCAAATTCACTTGTTGGTACAGCAACTGCGACAACATTGTCGTGCCCACCTCCACTGCCATGTTGCCGGGTGCGGACAACCGGCTGGTCACTGCGCAGGGGCATGTCAGCATGGCTTTTGATAAGAAAGTCATGCAAAAATCGCTTTCTTTGCTTTCCTCTTAATAAACGGCTACAATAACATTACCGACCGGTCGGTAGAATATAAATATGACAACATCTAATGTAACAACCATGAGTCCACAACACATCGCTGAGGCCGTGGGCAAGGGTATGTACGCCAAAGACCAAGCGGCGCAAGATTTGGGCATCCAGCTGATGTCGATCAAGCCCGGCGAAGCGACGATGCAAATGACTGTGCTCGCAAAAATGCTCAACGGTTTTGAAATTTGCCATGGCGGTTATTTCACGCTGTTGGCGGACACGGCTTTTGCATACGCCTGCAACTCATATAACGAGTTGACAGTGGCATCGTCTTTCAGCATCGATTTGCTGTCGCCCGTGTTTGCGGGTGATGTATTGATTGCCATTGCGACTGAGGTGAAATTATCCAGCCGCACTGGCGTGTATGACGTAGAAATTTGCAACCAGAACGGCGAGCTGGTCTCTGTGTTTCGCGGGCATTCGTATCGCCTCAAAGGCAAGCCCGTGGTTGATTTAGACAAGATCGAGTAACAAAAAAATGGAGCGTTCGTATGCCCGTAAAAATCCCTGCAGTAGGTGATTTAGAACCCATAGAACGCGCCAGTCGCGATGAATTGGAAGCTTTGCAGTTAACACGTTTAAAACAAACGCTGCAACACGCCTACGACAAGGTGCCGCATTACAAACAGGCGTTTGATACGGCAGGTGTGCACCCCAGCGACCTGAAAACCTTGGCCGATATCACCAAATTCCCCTTCACCACCAAGCACGACCTGCGCGCCAACTACCCCTTTGGCATGTTTGCCGTGCCGCGCCAGCAGGTGGCGCGCATCCATGCCTCGTCCGGCACGACTGGCAAACCGACCGTGGTCGGCTACACGCTGAAGGACATTGACACTTGGGCGAATCTGGTCGCCCGTTCCATCCGCGCTGCCGGTGCGCGGGCGGGTGATCTGGTGCATGTCGCCTATGGTTACGGCTTGTTCACCGGTGGTTTGGGTGCGCACTACGGCGTGGAGCGGGCGGGTTGCACCGTCATCCCCATGTCGGGCGGGCAGACCGAGAAACAGGTGCAGCTAATCACCGACTTCCAGCCCAGCATCATCATGTGCACGCCCAGCTACATGCAGGTGGTGATTGAGGAATTTGAGCGTCAAGGTCTGGATGCCAAAGCCTCCAGCTTGAAACTCGGCATCTTCGGCGCAGAGCCGTGGACTGAGGCGATGCGCCACGAGATTGAAACCAATGCGGGCATCGATGCGGTGGATATCTACGGTTTGTCCGAAGTCATGGGGCCGGGCGTGGCCAGTGAATGCATTGAAAGCAAAGACGGCCCTGTCATCTGGGAAGACCATTTTTACCCGGAAATCATTGACCCAGAAACGGGCGAACTGCTGCCCGATGGCGAAGAGGGCGAGCTGGTCTTTACCTCGCTGACCAAAGAAGCGCTGCCCATCATCCGCTACCGCACCCGTGATTTGACGCGCCTGCTGCCACCGACCTCGCGCAGCATGCGCCGCATGGGGAAGATTGTGGGGCGCAGCGACGACATGCTGATCATCCGCGGCGTCAACGTCTTCCCGACTCAGATTGAAGAAATCGTGCTGCAGCATGAGCAGCTGTCGGGGCAGTACCAGCTGGTCGTCACCCGCGACGGGCATTTAGACGCAGTGCAGGTCCGCTGTGAGCTGGTGCCCACGGCGACCATCAGCCCGCAAGAGGCGAATGCATGGTTGACCGAACGCATCAAAACGCTAGTCGGTATCACCACCCAAGTCAGCGTGGAAGCACCCAACAGCATAGAGCGCACGCTGGTGGGCAAAGCACGGCGCGTGGTTGATTTGCGTAAAAAGTAAGTTATTTAGGAACATTTGGAGAACGTATGTACACCCAATCTATGGACACCCTGAGTGCAGAAGACAAAGCCATCGAAGCCGCGTCAAAAGTTAAATTACGCAGTGCAGACGAACTGCAATCGCAAGAACGCTTTGATGCCCGTATCGACGCGGGCGACTTCATCGAAGCCAAAGACTGGATGCCCGAGCACTACCGCAAAACGCTGGTGCGGCAGATCAGCCAGCACGCGCATTCCGAGTTTGTCGGCATGCTGCCCGAAGGCAACTGGATCAGCCGC
>JANMTB010000118.1:0-18068 GCA_031390045.1 Polaromonas sp. | reverse complement strand
GAATCTGGTCGGGTATGACCGCTTGGTGGCAGACGCACAAGAGGTGCTCAGAACGCTGATACCCAAAGAAGTGGATGTCCAAACGCTGGAGTCTAAAAACTACACCATGCGTATCCTGCCCTACCGCACGCTGGACAATGTGATCGAGGGCGCGGTGATTACCTTTGTGGAAACCACTGAAATGGTTCGCACCCGCGAAGCCTTGCACAAAGCCAACGAGCTGCTGCGCCTGGCCGTGGTGGTGCGCGATGCGCATGACGCCATCACCGTACAAGACTTGGTAGGTCGCATCATCGCCTGGAACCCCGGCGCAGTTAGGCTGTATGGTTGGAGCGAAGCTGAGGCGCTGAGCATGAACGTGCGCGATCGGATACCCAAGACGCTGCAAGAATCAGCCTTGGCAAAAGTGCATCTACTGAGTCAAGCTGAAGTACTGGAGCCCTACAAAACCCAACGGCTGGCGAAAGACGGCTCGGCCAGGGAAGTGACGTTGACATCCACCGCTTTGATGAACGAATCGGGTCAAATGTATGCAATTGCAACAACTGAAAGAGTAAAAGCCAACAAAGTCACAAAAAATGAATAATTTACGCAAATAAGTGCACAATGTTATCTATGGACAAAATCAAGGACGACTACGAATTAGGTTCCAAATCAAAACAGTTTCTGCGTGAACAGGCAGAACTGATGGTTCGCGAAAAAGTGACTTTGACGACGCAATACTTGGAAACCATGTCGCCAGCTGCCATGCGCGAGCTAGCGCACGAGCTGCAAGTACACCAAATCGAGCTCGAAATGCAAAACGAAGAGCTCCGCAAGACGCAATTAGAGCTTGAGGAGGCGCGGGCGCGCTATTTTGACCTGTACGACCTAGCACCCATCAGCTACTGCACGCTCGATGAGATGGGTGTCATTTTGGAGGCCAATCTGGCTACCACCGATCTTCTGGGCGAGCCACGCCGTGTGCTGGTTGGCCAGCGCATCAGCCGCTATATCCTTAAAGATTACCAAGACAGCTACTATTTGTGTCGTAAACATTTGCTGACAAGCGGTGAGCGGCAAAGCTGTGAGTTGCACATGGTCAAAGCAGATAGCTCAGCTTTTTGGGTGAATTTAACCATCGCCTCCGCGACGACTAGCACCGGCAAGACTGTGCAGCGCTTGGTGTTGACCGACATTACCAACGCCAAAGTCATGGCGCTGGCTATGTGCGAGAGTGAGTCACGCTTGCGCACCCTGATGAACAACATCCCTAGCGTCCACCACTGAGCGAGCCCTCTCCTCCTCCTGCAGCCGCAGCACCCGCCGCTGCACTTTACCAGTCGTCGTCATCGGTAGCGCATCAATAAATTCGATCTCTTTAGGGTATTCATAAGGCGCTAACAGGGCTTTGACGTGGGCTTGCAGCTCTAAAATCAGTGCTTTTTCTGAAAAAAGGTCATTTTTAGGGCTATTTATCGCTATAGCCGGCGTATTTATTGCCTCAGCAGCTATTAAATTTATAGCATAACTAATGTTGTATTTTTCAACATAACCTGCCGCCAACACCACATACGCCTTCACCACCGCGCCGCGCTCAGCGTCTGGTTTGGGCACCACGGCGGCGTTTGCGACTGCTGGGTGTTTGACGAGGCAGTTTTCGATTTCACTCGGGCCGATGCGGTAGCCGGCGGCTTTGAAAACGTCGTCGGCACGGCCTTGGTACCACAGGTAGCCATCGGCGTCTCTAGTTGCCAAATCGCCTGTTCTACACCAATCGCCAGTGAATTTGGCCTCCGTGGCGGCTTCGTTTTTCCAGTAGCCGAGGAAGAAAATCGGGTCGGGCTGACCATGGATGTCAAAACGGTTCACGGCCACGTCGCCAGGTATGCCGTCGGGGCAGATATTGCCGTCGTCGTCAATCACCGCGACGTTGTGGCCTGGATAGGGTTTGCCCATGCTGTTGGGTTTGGACGGGTATTTGACGGCGCAATTGCCGACGATGTAGTTGATTTCCGTCTGACCGAACATCTCATTCACCACCACACCAAGCTGCTTTTGGCAGTAGTCGTAAACCGCATCGCCTACTGCCTCCCCCGCGCTCATAATGGCGGCTAGGCGCAGTTTGTAGTGCTTTTTCGGCTCGGGAACCGCTTTCATCATGGCTTTGAGCGCTGTGGGGAAGAGGAAAGTGTGGGTGACGCGCTGGGTTTGCAGGAGTTCAAAAGTCGCTTCGGGGCTGAATCTGCCGTTGAATGCGACGATTTCGCGGCCAAAGTACAGCGTGGGTAGCAAAGCGTCCATCAGCCCGCCTGTCCACGCCCAGTCTGCGGGGCTCCAGAAGACGGCGTTGGAAGTCTTGTTTGTCTTGCCATCAAAGCCAAACCAGTTTTGACTGCAAACGAAGCCCGTCAAGTTGCCAATCAATGCCCGGTGCGGAATCAGCGCCCCCTTTGGCGGGCCAGTGGTTCCGCTGGTGTAGATCAAAATCGCGCCATCGTCGGCTTTGGTGATGACTTGGAACTTGTTTTTTGCTATATTTTTAATAGCTGTGTAATCAATAAACACGAATGCTACAGCGAAAATATGCCTTAAATCAGGGCAATTTGACTGAATTTGGCGCAAATTGGGCTCTGAGACCTCGTCCACGATGGCGACGACGGCGTCTGAGTCGTTCAAGCGGTATTCCAGCGCGTCTGGGCCGAACAGCATCGACAACGGCACGGCGATTGCCCCCATTTGCAGCACCGCCATGTAGGCAACGGCTGTTTCAAAGCGCTGCGGCAAGACGATGGCGACGCGGTCGCCACGTTTCACACCTAGATCGGCGAGTTTGGCGGACAGGTGATTTGCTGCTTGCTGTAGCTCTGAGTACGTGTAAGCTTTTGATTTTGCTAGCGATTTACCCGCTTTATGTTCACGAATCGCCACTGCGTTTGGCGTTTCTTTTGCCCAGCGCGCGCAGCAAACGTCGGCGATGTTGAAGTTGTCGGGCACATGCCAGCGGAAGTTGCCGTGCAAATCGGCATATTGGTCTTTGTCGTCTAGATGACTTAATTTCATTTTCTGCCCAGTTAATTTCTTTATGATGCTGCAATGCACAAAAATACGACTTTAGAGATTTCGGAATATCCAATGTACACGGTAAAAAGAGAGCCAAGGAGCGAATTTATTCCAATTCGCAACCTCAATTATCACGTTCTCGTGTGGGGCGACTCTGCCTCACCGCTTCCACCGCTTGTTTTGATGCACGGTTGGATGGACGTAGCTGCGTCTTACCAATTCGTAGTGGATGCGCTGTCAGATGCGTTTTTTTCGAACCGGCTCATTATCGCTGCTGATTGGCGCGGCTATGGCAAGACGACGGGCGCGAAAGTTGATAACTACTGGTTTCCCGATTACATGGCCGATTTGGACTTTTTGCTGGACCACTATGCAGGCGACAAACCGGTCGATTTGATTGGCCACAGCATGGGCGGCAATGTCGTCATGATGTACGCGGGCGCTCGGCCAGCGCGGGTGCGCCGCTTGGTCAATTTAGAAGGTTTTGGCATGTCTGCCTACACCCCCGACCAAGCGCCTGGCCGCTATGCCAAGTGGATGGACGAGCTGAAAAAGCTGCACCGTGGCGAGATGGATTTGACGTCTTACGACAAAGCCGACGGCGTGGCGCGCCGTTTGATGAAAACCAACCCCAGATTAGCGCGAGACGACGCCGGCAAAGCCAAGGCAAGCTGGTTGGCACGCCACTGGGCGGCTGAGAATACTGAAGGGAAATGGGAGATTTTGGGCGACCCAGCCCACAAAATCACCAACGCCAACTTATGGAGCGTGGCCGAAGCCCTAGAACTCTACAAATGCATCACCGCACCTGTGCTGGTGGTCGAAGCGAGTGACGATTCGCTCAGTCTGTGGTGGGGTGGCAAATACACGTTGGCTGAGTTTCACGAGCGGCTCAAAACCGTCGCCAATTGCACCGTCAAAGTCGTGCAAGACGCAGGGCACATGATGCACCACGACAAACCTGAAGAATTGGCGGGGATGATTGAGGGGTTTGTGAATAGCTGAAAAGAGCTAAATAAGAGCTAAACATGCGAAAATGCTTGGTTAACGAGATGTTTTATCTCATTCAACTATAAAAATTCGCTAGGAACTCTCTCATGGACGCAGAACAAATCAACAGCATTGGCAGCCACTTGGTCGACTTGACCGCACGGACGCATGATTTACGGGGGTATCTTTGACTACGATGCTAAATCTGAGCGTCTGCGCACGGTCAATGCATCTTTAGAAGACCCGACAGTTTGGAACGACCCGAAAAAAGCCCAAGAACTCGGGCGTGAGAAAAAAGCGCTGGACGGCGTGGTGTTGACGATTCAAACCTTGGACACCGAACTGGCCGACAACGCCGAGTTGTACGAGATGGCCAAGGAAGAAGGCGATTTTGACAGCCTGGAACACATCGAAACCGAGGCCGGCAAGCTGGAAGAACAAGTCGCGCAGATGGAATTCCGCCGCATGTTCAACAACCCGGCCGATCCGCTGAATTGCTTTCTGGACATCCAATCCGGCGCGGGCGGCACCGAGGCCTGCGACTGGGCCAGCATGCTACTGCGCCAGTACCTCAAATACGCCGAGCGCAAAGGCTTCACAACCACCATTGAAGACGAAACCCCGGGCGACACCGCCGGCATCAAAGGCGCCACCATCAAGATCGAGGGCGAATACGCTTTTGGCCTGCTGCGCACCGAAACCGGCGTGCACCGCCTGGTGCGCAAGTCGCCGTTTGACTCGTCAGGCGGGCGTCACACCTCATTTGCATCGGTGTTTGTCTATCCAGAAATTGATGATTCAATTGAAATCAACATCAACCCTGCCGATGTACGTGTGGACACCTACCGCGCCAGTGGTGCGGGTGGTCAACATATCAATAAAACAGACTCTGCAGTACGCTTAACGCACATTCCCACCAATACGGTTGTGCAATGCCAAGATGGACGCAGCCAGCACGGCAACCGCGAGGTGGCGTGGAAACGACTGCGCTCTAAGTTGTATGACTTGGAAATGCGCAAGCAACTAGAAGAACAGCAAAAGCTGGAAGACACCAAAACTGACGTGGGCTGGGGACACCAGATCCGCAGCTACGTGCTGGACAACAGCCGCATCAAAGACCTGCGCACCAATGTGGAAACGTCAGCCACGCAGAAGGTGTTGGACGGGGATTTGGACTTGTTTATTGAGGCATCTTTAAAACAAGGTGTTTAAAGCAAAGGTTTAGGTTTGCTTCGATGCAGATTTAACGCTCGACGTCAATCAAGCCATGCTTGACCGCTAACAAGGTAATTTCGGCTTGGTTCGTCAAGCCCAGCTTTTGCTTGACGTTGTAGAGGTGGGTGCCTACCGTCGATGCAGATAATGCCAACGTAGTCGAGATTTGCGCCACTGACTGGCCCCGCGCGAGTTGTATGAAAACCTCAAATTCGCGTGCTGATAATTGATCAGTCGGCGTCTTGTCGCCAGTGATGTCTTGAACAGCGATGCGTTGCGCAATATGCGCGTCTAGGTAACGTTGGCCTTTTGCAATGGTACGTATGGCATCGATCAGTACTTCGGGCGCACTTCGCTTAGACAGATAACCTAATGCACCAGCTTGCAAAGCTCGTTTTGGATGGCTTGTATCTTCATGCGCAGACAGTACCAATATGCGGACACGTGCATCTTTTGCGATCAAACGTTTGATCGCTTCAATGCCCCCTATGCCTGCCATAGCGATGTCCATGACCACCACATCTGGCGCAACACTTTCATACATTTGGTAAGCAGTTTCACCGCTGTCCGCCTCGGCCACCACCTCAATATCGCTGCTAGCCTGCAACAGAAGCTTAAAGCCCATTCGCACGACGGCGTGATCATCGACCAGCATAACTTTCAAAATGATTTACTCACTATTTTTTCTCGTTATCGGCAACTTGACAGCAACCCGAATACCGGTTGGTTGTAGATTTTCAAGCTCAAAAATTCCTTCAAGTGCATATGCACGCTCTTTGATGCCAAGCACACCGAAGTGACCAGGCACAAGGAAGTCCTCTGCAACGCCATGTCCATTATCAAGCACTTCTAGCTGCAAAAAATCGATGGTTGCAAGTACTTTCACATCTATTCGACTTGCATTCGCGTGTCGCAAAGAGTTATTGACAGCTTCTTGCACAATTCGATAAACCGCGGTAGTTACCTCTTCATCAAGCCCCTCAAGATCGCCGCTTGTTGTGAGATGTAAAATAACTTCAGCATGCAGTAAACGCCAATCGTCAACCATATCTTGCAAAGCATCTTTTAAACCAAAATGATCTAATGCTAACGGCCGCAGCTTGGAGATCAGCCTGTGCACGCCCTCGTAAATTTTATCTGCGCAATTCATCACCAGGTGTGCGGACTGGGCAATCATGTCGTCTTGTCCCTCAGCTTTACGCGCAATAGCTAAGCCGATACTTTTAATAGCAGTTACTTGCTGTCCCATTTCATCGTGAAGCTCACGCGCTATGGATCCCCGCTCCGCTTCGATGCGCGTCTGTATGATTTGCGTCAGTTCACGATTTTCAGCTAAAGCCAGTGTTGCCGCTTGAGCTTCCTGACGAGCTGCAGCAGTGTCTTGCACCGACTGAGCCATGCTGTTAAAAGCGGTGCTGATCTGGCGCCCCTCATGACCAGGCAGAGCGGGCAAGCGCGTGTCATACGCCCCATGCGCTACTTTCCCCAAACCTTGTACCAGCAAGCTTAGCGGTTTGAGCACCCGACCAATCAGCGCATACACCAATAGGTTGGCCAGTACAAAGCCAGCCAGCACAATCCATATCATCGGACGCAAATCATCCCAACCATCTAAGGTAGCGCGTGAGGGGTCGGCTTGCAGTACCATGTGCCCCCTAGGTAGAGCAATTACTTTGGGCGCTAGCGGCGACGACACCAAGTTGTTGTACCACTGCGGTGCTTCACGGCCTACTTTGTAGGTAGGGGGTGGTGAGCGATATAGCAGTTTGTTTTGCTCATCGTACAAGCTTATCTCGTTAGCTCGTACACGACCTACACGGGTCAAGAATTCAGTCATACCCTCCAGACCACCCGAACCGTACACATGGTTCACTCGCGAGAGTAGCTGGCTGGCGACCACATTGGCACCCAGCACCTCTTCGTGAACACCTCGGCGGGTGTTGTCGATCTGCAGTCCGACCAACAATGATGCAAAAAGCCCCAGCAACGTGGCGATGATGAAGTTGATTTGAAGTCGCAGGCTCATGGCTTGTCCACCTTCGAAAAGTCATCACCCCATGTTGAAAACTGACCATACTGTGCATAGTGTGCAATGGCATCGGCCATGGCCTTCACCATCGCTGGCTCAAACGGGCTGTGACCACAGCCATCCAACCACTGCAAACGGCTGCCTGGTAAGTTTTGATGTAAATCCCACGCGGCTTGCGAAAGACAAATCCAGTCTAAACGGCCATGCACGATCGCGGTAGGTACTGCCGCCAAAGTCTGAGCGCGCTCTAGCAAACCCACATCACCCCAGAAGCAATCGTGCATTAAATAATGGCTTTGCACACGGTATTTGTGCACCAGTGCCAGTGCCTCGTCATCTGCGAGCAGCGCGGGGGTTGATGTAACTGTTGATACGTATTTTCTCTGAGACACAGCCATCTCCCAGGCCTCCCAAGCGCGGGCAGCCTGCAAAGCTTCTTGCGGTTGGTCACTACACACAAGAGTGCTTAGCCAGTGCAGCACATCTGCTCGCGCTGCTGCAGGTGCTAGCTGCAGCAGCTTAGCCCAGGCATCAGGCAACAACTGCCCCGCTTGCTGAAAAAACCAGCTCATATCCGAGGTTCGCCCTAAAAAAACACCGCGCAGCACCAACCCCATACATGCAATTGGGTGCGCCGCAGCATAGGCCAACGCCAACCCTGCGCCCCAAGAACCGCCCACTACCAACCAGCGCTCAAGGCCTAGGTGTTCACGCAGTTTTTCAATATCGACTATGAGATGGTCACTGGTGTTGGCATGAACGCTACCTCGGGGTAGGCTGTGACCACAGCCGCGTTGGTCAAAAAAAATAACTCGATAGCTGGATAAATCAAACAGCTGACGATGCCGTGGCGAACAACCACTGCCTGGTCCTCCGTGAAAAAAAACGACCGGCAAGCCCTCAGGTTGTCCACATTGCTCGTAATACACCTTATGTCCATCTCCCACATCCAACATGCCTGTATCGTAAGGCACTTGGTGTGGGTGCAGCTTGTGCATAGAGATAGTCTCATTCATAGACCACCATGCTAGCCGCATCTAGAGCACACAAACTGTAACTGGCGCGACAGTCACCAAACTAATGAAATTCACTAGATGCGAATCCATATATTACCGATCCTGGAAATTCTACAAACCTTGACACTGCATATCGTACTAGCAGATGTTCTGTTAGTACCCACCGCGTTTTGCGGAGTCAACATTCAGGAGTAACCGTATGAAATGGGAAAAACCAACAGCTACCGATATGCGTCTCGGCTTTGAAATAACGATGTACATCGCCAATCGCTGATCGCAGCTCACCCGTCGGGATCATCCTGACGGGTGTTTGAGATTTTTTATCGTAACATTCAGAGAAATGCGCCCGTGTGAAAATTCATGTACTAGGTTCTGCAGCAGGCGGCGGTTTTCCACAGTGGAATTGTAATTGCCCTAACTGCAACGGGTATCGCACTGGCAGCAAGCGCGTTACCGCTCGCACGCAGTCCTCCATCACCGTCAGCGCTGACAACACAAACTGGGTATTGTTTAACGCCTCTCCTGATATTCTTCAACAAATTCGCAGCTTCCCAGCCTTGCAACCCGCACGTAGCTTACGCGACACTGCTATCAAATCTATTTTTTTAATGGATGCGCAGATTGACCACACCACCGGCCTGTACATGTTGCGCGAGCACCGCCAGCCGCTGGAGTTGTGGTGCCACCCACTGGTGCGGGACGACCTGATGAGTGGCAACCCCTTATTTAAGGTGCTCGATCATTATTGCGGTATTGACTGGCATGAAGTACTGCTCGGCACAGATGGCTTTGCAATGGATGGTGTGCCTGGCCTGCACTTCAATGCCTTACCACTCATCAGCAACGCGCCACCCTATTCGCCGCACCGCGACAAGCCACAACCCGGCGACAACGTGGGCGTGACGATTACCGACACCGCCAGCGGAAAGCGCATTTTCTACGCCCCTGGTCTGGGCCAGATGGAGCCACACGTGTGGGCGACTATGCAGACCGCAGACTGCGTGCTAGTGGATGGCACGTTGTGGACTGAAGATGAGATGATCACTCTGGGTGCATCCAAAAAAACTTCTCGCGCTATGGGTCACATGCCGCAAACTGGCTCGGGGGGTATGCTGGAGTGGCTAGACAAATTGCCTGACAGAACGCGCAAAGTACTCATTCACATTAACAACACCAACCCCATCCTGGACGAAGATGGCCCACAGCGCAAAGAGCTGACTCAGCGCGGTATCGAGGTGGCGTATGACGGCATGGAGATCGACTTATGAGCAACACCACCTTAGCGCCGTGGAGCAAAGAAGAATTTGAAACCAAGCTACGCGGCAAGAGCACCAGCTACCACATCAACCACCCCTTCCACATCATGATGGCAGAGGGCAAACTGTCGCGCGAGCAGTTGCAGGGCTGGGTGGCCAACCGCTTTTATTATCAAATCTCGATCCCGCTGAAAGACGCGGCTATTTTGTCCAACTGCAATGACCGCGAGATTCGGCGCGAATGGATTTTGCGCATTCTGGATCACGACGGTTTGAATTTGGGCGACATCAATGACGCGGGTGGTATTGAGGCTTGGGTGGGTCTGGGTGAAGCTGTGGGTCTATCGCGCGACGACGTAACATCACTACGCTACGTGGTGCCTGCCGCACGCTTTGCGGTGGATGCTTATGTGAATTTTGCACGTCGCCAGCCTTGGCAAGAGGCAGTAGCATCCAGCTTAACTGAGTTGTTTGCACCGCATATTCACCAGCAGCGCATCGACACTTGGCCCACACAGTACCCGTGGGTGAATGCCGATGGGCTGCGCTACTTCAAGCAGCGTCTGACGCAAGCGCGCCGCGATGTCGAGCACGGCCTGCATTTCACACTGGATTACTTCAGCCAAACCCGCGTCTTACAGGATCGGGCATTGGAGATTTTGCAGTTCAAGCTGGACGTGCTGTGGGCGCTGGCCGATGCCATCATGCTCAGCCAGTGCGAGATGGAAATCAAAGGCCCTAAAGTCCAAAAGTGAGAGTATCTAAATGACTGAAACCACTGCCATCAGCCTAACTAACCAACCGCGCATGGCCAGCCACTACCGCCTGCAATGGGAAGAAGTGCAAAAATCTTGGGTGCTGCTGTACCCTGAAGGCATGGTCAAACTCAACGGTAGCGCGGGGGAAATCATGCAGCGCCTAGACGGTGTCAAAACCGTGCAGACAGTGGTAGATGATTTAGAAAAACAGTTTGAAGCCACGGGCCTAGCGCCTGATGTGTTGGATTTTCTGGCAATAGCACAAAGTCAAGGATGGGTGAAACCATGAACACCGCTTTAGCAACCTCGCCCAGCGCTACGCCCAGAGCGCAGCCCGGCCCACCCTTGTGGCTGCTGGCCGAGCTCACCTACCGCTGTCCCTTGCACTGCGTGTTTTGCTACAACCCCGTCAACTTTGCCAAAACGGGGGCAGAAGCCGAGCTGTCCACCGACGATTGGTTGCGCGTTCTGCGCCAGGCGCGCGCTGCAGGCAGTGTGCAGTGCGGCTTCTCGGGGGGTGAACCGATGCTGCGCGAAGACTTGGAGGTATTGGTTGCCGAAGCGCACCGACTGGGTTTTTACACTAACCTGCTCACCTCCGGCGTTGGTCTGACAGAAGCACGCGCCGCTGCATTAAAGCAAGCCGGACTTGATCACATCCAGCTCTCGTTCCAAGACTCCACCAAAGAGTTGAACGACTTTTTATCGCACACTAAAACCTTTGACTTGAAACGTCGTACGGCTCAGATGATCAAGGCCAACGGCTGGCCCATGGTGCTGAACTGCGTGGTGCACCGGCTGAACATTGATTACATCGAGCAGATCATTGACTTGGCCGTAGATCTTGGCGCTGAATATTTGGAACTGGCCAACACGCAATACTATTCGTGGGCTGAGCTGAACCGTGAGCAATTGCTGCCATCGCGCGAACAACTAGAACGCGCCGAGCGCGTCACCAACGCTTGCCGCGAAAAGCTGGGCGACAAGCTGAAAATCTTCTTCGTAGTGCCCGACTATTACGAAAATCGACCCAAAAAATGCACCAACGGCTGGGGCAATATTTTCTTGACAATCACCCCCGATGGAACAGCGCTGCCCTGCCACACCGCAAAAATGCTCAAGGCTATCGATTTCCCTAATGTGCGTGACATGAGCGTTCACGACATCTGGAACAACTCGCCAGGTTTTAACCACTTTCGGGGTGATAGTTGGATGAAAGAGCCCTGTCGCACCTGCCCCGAAAAAGAAAAAGACCTAGGCGGTTGCCGATGCCAGGCTTATATGCTCACGGGTGATGCTGCCAACGCCGACCCAGTTTGCGACAAATCACCCCATCACCAGCGCATCCAAGATGCCGTAGCCTATGCGCAGGTGCCCGATACCCAGCGCACCGTGGTCAAACCATTGGTGTTTCGCGATATCAAAATGTCAAGAGGCCTTGAACCTGCTTCCCAATAAAGCAAGCCTTATGACCTAAGCTAAGGTCACGCCGAAGGGGTATTCAAGCAGTGACTGCTGTAAAATGTTGTCAAAATGTATGTTAAGGCACCCTATTTTGACGCAGTAAGCCAGTCAAAGCCCTCTATCTGACATCCTTCCTCACTGGATTAACGATCTTTTCAGAGAAAAATCTCTCTTCATCACTAAAAAGACGCTGTGACACATCCAACTACAGACACCAAAGTTGCTGCTTTAATTTTCGACATGGACGGCACGATGGTCGACTCCATGCCGCATCACTGGGTCAGCTGGGTTGAATTTGCTAAAAAACATGGTGTTGATATCAGCTTAGAAGAGCTGATGCTACGCACTTCAGGTAAAAACGGTATGGAATGCGCGCGCGCAGTGCTCGAACAACCGCAAATGGAAGAAGCTGTTGCGTGGGCGATGGTGCATGAAAAAGAACAGCTTTATCGTGATATTTTCGGCCCGATCTTTACCGAAGTGGCAGGCTTCAAAGCATTTGCCACCAAAGCCAGATCGCGAGGCTTAAAAATCGGCGTGGGTACAGCGGGTGATATCCATAACGTCGAGTTTGTATTGAAGCATTTACAGTTAAATCCAGCACCTGATGCGATTGCGCGTGGTGATGAAGGATTGACAGGAAAGCCTACGCCTGCTATATTTTTAGAAGCAGCAAAACGAATAAATACGCTGACTGAGCATTGCATTGTCTTTGAAGATGTACCCCATGGCATTGAAGCGGCTCGCCGTGCAGGTATGCGTGCTGTTGCTATTTGCACAGGGCACACTGCAGCGGAATTAGCTGGACCACACGTGATTGCAACAGTCGCCAATTACAACGAATTATTGAATGCAAACTTTTTGGAGAATCTGCATGTTGCAGCATAAAAACGACGAAAGCGCTGGCCAAGCCGTTGCTATCAACCGCCTGGATTACACAGCACCAGCGTATTGGATTGATACGGTCGATTTGACCTTTGATCTTGACCCAGCCAAAACCCGTGTGCTAAACAAAATGCACATGCGTCGGAATGTCGATGTGGAAGTGCAACCCCTGAAATTAGATGGCGATGAATTGAATTTATCGCGCGTCTTGGTCAATGGCCAAGGTTGCAGCTTCAAGATGGAAGGCAGCCGTTTGGTGCTGGAGAACCTGCCAGAAGAGTTTGACTTAGAAATATTTACTACTTGCTCGCCCGCTAAAAACACCAAATTGATGGGTTTGTACGTCAGCAATGAATCTTTTTTCACGCAGTGCGAAGCAGAAGGTTTTAGAAGCATCACCTATTATTTAGACCGCCCAGATGTGATGGCGAGTTTCACGGTGACGCTGCGTGCTGACAAAAAAGTCTACCCTGTCCTACTTTCAAACGGCAATTTGGTTGAGCAAGGCAGTTTAGAGGGCGCTGGTAATGAAAACCGCCACTTCGCAAAATGGGTTGATCCGCACAAAAAACCAGCTTATTTGTTTGCCTTGGTAGCTGGTCAACTGGTTTGTCGCGAGCAAAATATCACCTCACGCGCGGGCAAACAGCATTTGCTGCAAGTCTACGTGCGACCCGGTGATTTAGAGAAAACCGAACATGCGATGAATTCGCTCATGGCCAGCGTGGCGTGGGACGAAGCCCGGTTTGGTCTCAGCCTAGACTTAGAACGCTTCATGATCGTAGCGACCAGTGACTTCAACATGGGCGCGATGGAAAACAAAGGGCTCAACATCTTCAATACTAAGTACGTGCTGGCCAGCCAAGCCACGGCGACGGATGTGGATTTTGCCAATATTGAATCAGTTGTCGGACACGAGTATTTCCACAACTGGACGGGTAACCGCATCACCTGCCGCGACTGGTTTCAGCTCTCACTCAAAGAGGGTTTGACCGTTTTCCGCGACCAAGAGTTTTCACAGGATATGGCCGGTGTTGCGTCAGCTCGTGCCGTGAAACGCATCGAAGATGTGCGCGGCTTGCGTGCAGCGCAGTTTGTAGAAGACGCGGGCCCGATGGCTCACCCGGTGCGGCCTGACCAATATGTCGAAATCAGCAACTTTTACACCGCCACCATTTACGAAAAAGGTGCGGAAGTGGTGCGCATGATGCAAACTTTGGTCAGCACACCTGATTCTCCAAATGGGCAAGCAGGTTTTGCTAAAGGCATGACTCGTTATTTTGAACGCTTTGACGGTCAAGCGGTAACGTGTGATGACTTTGCTTTGGCGATTGCATCGGCTAACCCTAACTCTGAGCTTGATCGTCATTTACTGCAATTCAAGCGCTGGTACAGCCAGTCTGGTACGCCACGCGTGCAAACCAGCGGCGTGTATGACGCAATGGCTCGTACTTATTCTTTGACTTTCGCACAACATTTGAAAATAGGCAATGAGCCGTTTGTGATTCCGCTGACACTGGGTTTACTGAGCAGCGATGGTGTTGAATTGCCTTTGCAGCTTAGAGATGAAACTGTCGCAACTACAGGTAGTCGCACAGTTGTGCTGACACAAAGCAGTCAAACAGTTAGCTTCATCAACGTCGATGCGCAACCCGTACCATCGCTGCTTCGTGGTTTCAGCGCACCGATTATTTTGGACTATGCTTATACCGAAGCGGCGTTATTAACACTCTTAGCGCATGACACCGATCCGTTCAGCCGCTGGGAAGCTGGGCAACGTTTAGGTTTAAAGATTGCAATAGATTTAATTGCTATAAATTCAATATCAACTGAGGCAACAAATACGCCGGCTAGCATCGAAAATGCTACCCTAAAAAGCTATATTGAAGCCATGCGCAAGATCTTGCGTGACCCGGCTTTGGACGCAGCTTTCAAAGAGCTCGTACTGACACTACCGTCCGAAAGCTATATCGCCGAGCAGCTAGACGTGGTTGACCCACAGCACATCCACTCTGTTCGCCAAGATCTGCGTTCACATATCGCAACTGCCCTGCAAGCTGACTGGGAATGGGCGTTTGAAACGCATCAAAACAATGGCGCATACACGCCAGACGCTTTCTCCAGCGGCCGCCGTGCTTTGGCTGGCATGGCGCTTGCGAATCTGTGTTTAGCGGCTAAAGCCGCTGGCGATTCAGTTTGGCCAGGCAAAACTTTGCAGTGCTTCAAAGACGCTGGCAATATGACAGATAGATTTAATGCACTCAGCGCATTGGTCAACACTGACAGTGCTTTAGCAGCAACTGCATTGACCCAATTCAATGCCATGTTCAAAGGCGAGCCTTTGGTGCTGGATAAATGGTTTGCACTGCAAGCAGCCGCACCCGATGCAGATGGCAATATCTTGCCTATCGTCAAAAAGTTGATGACTTCGCCCGATTTCAACTTGAAAAATCCAAACCGTGCGCGCAGCGTCATTTTCAGCTACTGCAGCGCCAACCCTGGTGCTTTTCACCGCACAGATACCGCTGGCTACCTGTTTTGGAGCGACCGTGTGATGGAGCTAGACAGCTTCAACCCACAAGTCGCCGCCCGCTTAGCACGCGCTTTAGATCGATGGAAAAAATTAGCCGAGCCTTACCGCAGCGCAGCGCAGGCAGCTATTGCTCGCGTTGCAGCTAAGAAAGATTTGAGCAACGATACACGTGAAGTTATTTCGCGTGCCTTAGCAGACTAGGTTGACTCTTTCAATCGCAACGGAATTGCCATGAAACAACTGCACGACATCGCCCTATCTATGCTCGACTTGGTCGCCGTCCGCGAAGGTGGCACAGTGGCTGATGCCTTGAAGATTGCGCTTCGTACTGCACAACATGCAGAATCGCTAGGTTTCCAGCGCTATTGGGTGGCGGAGCATCATAATATGACGGGCATTGCCAGCTCAGCTACTGCGGTGTTGGTAGGTCATTTGGCTGGTGGAACAACAAAGATTCGCGTCGGCTCAGGCGGCATCATGCTGCCCAACCATGCGCCGCTGGTGGTTGCAGAAGCGTTTGGCACTTTGGCGGAGTTGTATCCGAACCGTATCGACCTTGGTTTAGGCCGTGCGCCAGGCACAGACCAAATGACCATGCGTGCGCTGCGGCGTGACCGCATCGAAGCTGAAAGCGATTTCCCGCGTGATGTGGCAGAACTACAGCATTTGCTAGCCAACCCGCAACCCGGCCAGCGCCTGATTGCGATGCCGGGCGCGGGAACGAATGTACCTATTTGGCTCTTGGGCTCTAGCTTATTTTCTGCCAAGTTAGCAGCTGAACGTGGTTTACCTTACGCATTTGCATCGCACTTTGCGCCGCGTTTGCTGTTGCAAGCGCTGGACGTGTACCGTTCAAATTTTCGCCCCTCAGAAACAATGGCTAAACCGCACGTCGTTGTTGGGCTGCCATTGATTGCAGCACCAACAGACGAAGAAGCGCATTTTCTTGCCAGCAGTACGTACCAGCGCGTTTTAGGAATTTTGACGGGCGACCGCCGAAGATTGCTGCCACCGATTGAAAATTACATGGAGCAACGCCACCCACAAGAACGTGCCGCTATTGTTGACTTCTTGGCTTGCGCTGTCGTAGGTGGCCCTGAGACGGTGAAGGCGGGTTTAACGAAGATGGCTGAGGCAACGCAAGCAGATGAATTTATGCTGGTCTGTGACGTTTTTGACCCGGCACTGCGATTACGATCACTGGACATTGCTGCAGCTGCAATGAAAAGTGCCTAAGTCACGGCTTACTTGTTGGTTTAGCTTTCCAATTAACTTTCCGCTGTCTGCCTAGCTCGCAGCTTGTCAATCCTGCGGCCTTCTAGCGCCAGAACTTCAAACTCCCAGCCTTCGCAGGCAATGCGTTCACCGATAACAGGTAATCGGCCCGACACCGACATCAGTAAACCACCCACGGTGTTGTAGCGGCCTTTGTCTTCTTCAGGGAGTTGTTTGATATCAAGCCTTGCGCGCAACTCCGCTAAGGGCATCAGGCCATCCAGCAACCACGTACCATCCTCACGTCGCGTCGCCCAGGCATCAACCTGCGCATTCGGTCGCAGCTCGCCAGTAATGGCTTCCAGCATGTCACGGGGTGTCATCAAGCCTTGTACTTCGCCGTATTCATCCACCACCATCACGATACGCTCTGAGCGCTTGCGAAATTGCTCTAAAACTTCCATGCCAGTCAACGTTTCTGGCACGAACGATGCGGGAAACACCATAGATTCGATGGTTTTACCTTGTTCTTTATTTGCATCGCTGTTTGCCAATAAAAATGCAACACTGATGACGCCAACAACATGGTCTAAACCGCCACGACATACAGGGTACCAAGAATGGCTTGACTTGCTTGCCTGCCGCGCATGTTCACCAATTTCTTGTAAAGCTTCAGCAACTGTGAGTTGCGCGCCTAGCCACACAATGTCCGTGCGCGGAATCATCAAAGAGGTGAGCGGCCTGTCGTCTAAGTGAAACACATTGCGTACCATTTGGTGCTCATGCTCTTCGATCAAACCCGCGTCAACGCCCTCTTCCAAACTGGCGGTGATTTCTTCTTCCGTCACGCTGCGCACGGCGTTCACATCAAAACGCATCAATTTGAGAACGCCTTGTGTGCATGCAGCCAATAACTTTACAAATGGCGCTGCTATTGTTGCAATAGCACTCATAGGTCGAGAAATGAGCCGAGCGACTGCTTCTGGGTGCAGCTGACCAATGCGCTTGGGTACCAATTCGCCAAATATCAAAGTAATGAAAGTAATGACAACGACGACGATAGTGGTAGCAGCGATACCTGCGATTTTTGGCGTCGTGCCAAAGCTCTGCAAAAACAGAGACACACCTTCAGAGAAAGCCGCTTCACCCACAATGCCGTTGAGCATGCCGATAGAGGTGATGCCCACTTGCACGGTTGATAAAAAATGTGTGGGTTGATCCATCAGCGCCAGCGCTTTTTGTGCGCCTTTGTCTCCAGCCTCCACCATCGCTGCCAAACGTGCCTTTTTGCTAGCGGTCAGCGCCATTTCTGACATCGCAAAAACAGCGTTGAGCAGCGTCAACACTAAAATCAGGATTAGGTCCATGTGGCTTTCAGAAATTCAAAATAGCAATTGTTCTCACTACGCACATAATAACCGCATGGCAAACTATTTGATTGGCGACCTGCAAGGCTGCGACAGCGCATTTGGGCAGTTGCTTGCCAAAATAGATTTTTCACCCAGCCGAGATGTTTTGTTCATTTTGGGTGATTTGGTGAACCGGGGGCCTGAGTCCTTAGCGGTTTTAGAGCGGTTGATGCGTTATGGTGATGCCGCCCGCTGCTTGCTTGGCAACCACGACCTTAACTTATTAGCCATTGCCCACGGTGTGCGGCAGCCGCAC
>JANMTB010000078.1:0-38391 GCA_031390045.1 Polaromonas sp. | reverse complement strand
GATCAGCTTCATGCCCACTTGCCTGCTCAAATTCTGCTTTAAAAGATGTACATTTTGCGTTGTAAACGTCTGCTTCACGGCTCCCATGGCGATGCCTATCTCGGCTTGCATGCCAGTGGATGTTGTAGCCAGCACTTTGGCGTTGTCGCACCAAGGCAAAAACTGCGGATATTGGTCTACGGCTGTGACCAAATTGAACATTTCTTCTGCGCTATACCAAATGAGGACGGACTTGTGGACGGATTTCATGGAAAATGGGATTAGAACAACTCGAAAACAACTTGGATTATGGCAAGTATTTATTGCAAGTAAGCAGACATGGCAAAAACATCCTCCCCCGTTTCACCCCCTACTAAGCCAAAACCACAATCTGGCAAGGCAAAAGACGCTAAACCAATTCAAACACGCATTGCCGACAACAAAAAAGCCGCTTACAACTACTTTTTTGAAGAGCGGTTTGAGTGCGGCATGGTTTTAGAAGGCTGGGAAGTGAAATCTCTGCGCGAGGGCAAAGTGCAGTTGACCGACGGCTATGTGGTGATTCGAAACAGCGAGTTGTTCCTCATTGGCTGCCAAATCAACCCGATGCACACGGCTTCCACCCATATCAACCCCGACAATATTCGCACCAAAAAGCTGCTGTTGCACCGTGAGCAGATCGACAAACTCATCGTCAAAGCCGAGCAAAAGGGTTATACGCTCGTACCGTTAAATTTGCACTGGAAAGGCGGCAAAGTGAAGTGTGAAATTGCCTTATCTAAAGGCAAAGCCGAGCACGACAAGCGCGACACCATCAAAGACCGCGAAGGCAAACGCGAGGTTGAACGCGCTATGAAATCGCGCAACAAGTAATGTATTTTGCTATATTTTTAATAGCTACATAGGCAATAAATACGCCGGCTAAAGCTATATTTATCTGCCTTTTGAGCAAATAATCAGTTCGAATTAACTCGCCACAGCATCCACATCGCCACGGTATTCCAACTTGCCGCGAATACGTGCACGCGGATGCACGTCAAGCATAGCGTCATAAGATGCGTCGCCAATGACCGTAGCTGAGCCAGTGATTTCTAAAGACTTGCGAGCAATGATGCTACCTTTGACTTTGCCTTCGATGAAGACATAATCCGCCTCAATCGAGGTGTTTTCCACTACACCCGTTGCACCAATATGCACAGCACCACCTTGGTCGAAAACGATGTTGCCCATAAGCTTGCCGTCTACCTTGATGCCCAGGTCTTTGCCGCTTTGGAAGTTGCCTTCAAATACTGCTCCCTCGCCTATCAAGCTGGTGATGGCTTTGAGGCGTTCGGCAGGTACGAGGCGGGCAATGTTGCTGTTACTGTTGTCTGAGCTCATGGTTTTTGTCCTTTTAAGTATTGTAATTTAAGGTTTCGTTATTTCGGGCTAGGTTTAATCGTCAAATTGCGGTCTAGATACAAATCAGGTGTGGCTTCAACGGTAAGGGGGATCAGGGTTGCGTTGTCGGATCGCCTAAGCGAAGTACCAATCTGGACGGATGTTGCGTGTTTAAAAGGCCCCATTTGTTCTTGCACCCAAGTTTGCGCGCTGTTGTAAGCTGCGTCATGCCCAAAATAGGCATAAGCTGCAAAGGCAATAGTTCCGGTTAAAACTGTGACTAAACCAGTCGACGGTAAAAAAATACGCCACATAAACCATGCAAACCAGCGCCAAATCAAACGCCGGCGTGCAACGGATTTGCCTCGACGGGCGGAGGTATTCATCGCGACGATGCGCAGTTCTTCACTGGTAAAAACAGGACTTGACACTGAGAAGGATTGAAAAATTACTTGTCAGCGGATCCAGCAGTTGGCTTGGCCACGCGCTCAAGCGTCGCATTCAAATCAGCGCCATTAACTTGCAACTGGCCATAACGAATATGACCCGTCACGACAGACTTGGCGTGCAACTCCACACTGCCGCCGCTGGCGTCAATCGTGCCGCTGGATGCGCCCATGACAGATACTTTGCGCGAAAAAATATCGCCTTTCACTGAGCCAGTTTCGGTGATCACGATTTGTGATGTCGCTCCAGCTTGCTCTTTCAAATTGCCGACTAATTGCCCCGCAATCGTGCACGTGCCTTGCAGCGCAGCGTTTCCGGTGAAGGTAACGCCTTCTTCAATCATGCACAGCTTACCCGCTTTGGATGAAGTTGGCGGCACGTCGTCGTTGCTCACATTGGTGGCTGCATTGCTGGCTTCAACTTGCGTCAACACCGGCGTCTTCAGTACATCGGGCATGGCTTGACCTAGCGCGGTTTGAGCGGGTTGGCCGTATTTATTAGATGAATTCGATTGATTTGGGTGATTTGGTTGGTGGATCATGACAATTTTCTCAAGTTATTTGACTACCAATACAGGCAGTCAATTTAAGCAGATTGGTCTAACTCAGGTAAGGATTGTATATTTTTGATGGTTCTAAATGGGCCTTGCAGGTCTGCACCTTCATAAAGTCGCAGCCGCTGCGCTGTAATCGTACCTGTCGTCGACGCAGTGCTGGCAATATACGCTGTGCCCATGCATTCAATCACCGTGTTATTGGCACTGGCACCGACTGCGCCAATACGACCGAAGACATACAAATCGCCCAAGACGCGGAAGTGTCCTGTAACTTGTGCGCCATGCCACACCACCATGCGCCCCAGCACTTGGCCAGCACCTGCCAAATCGCCCTGTACCAGCACACCCCCTGAAAACGACACATCTCCTTGCATGCTTGATTCAGGTGCGATGCGGTTGACAATGTTCATGCCCAAAGGGTCGATAACCAAGTTATCTTGCTGCGGTGCGGGTGACTGTGACTGTAACGAATCAGGCATGGTTCTTATTATTTTGAAACTAAAAAATGGAAATTAAAAAAACACTTTTTTAAAACCGAAGCAACTGCTGCATCCAAGGCTGCGAGATGTAGATGTAACTCAAAGCCGCACACAGACCAAAACCCAGCAAAAACGCCCAAACAGACGCATTTTTAGACCGCGTATGCGCAAAACTACCCGCTGCAAACGGCAAACCCAGCGTTTTGGGCGATTGTTTGACCTGCTGTTTGAGAAGCAGACGAGCTGGCTCAGACAACCAAGTCGCCGCCGTCATGGCTTGGACGGTGATGGTTGGGTCAGCACTCAATTTACGTGCTGTGAATGCCCTGCCAAGGGTGAATTCAGACGGCAAACCGACAATCGTTGACGTGAAATACTCATTATCACGAGCGATGTTTTGCGCTGCTAAATCGTGCAATTGGGTTGCCATAGCTTGAAGTTTAAGACAAATGCCGCAGCGGATGGGCGTTTTCGGGCCAAGGACTGTCGAAAAACGGCGCAACCATATCGGTTGTCACATCTTCAAGGCGAGCAGGGTTCCAGCGCGGCGCATGGTCTTTATCAACGGCCAGGGCACGAATGCCTTCTACCGTTTCACTGGCGTTGCCAAACCGGCCCAAATGCGCCGTATAAAAACAATGCCGAATCATGCCGCGCTCCATTTGCAGGTTTTGCGCTAAATTGAGTTTCCGGCCACGACGGATTTGCTCTAAAACGACGTGAAGTATCAATGGTGATCTGCTGCGTAAAGTCTTCACCGTTTGCTGCGCCCATGGGTCGTTTTCAGCTTCTAGGACTCGCACAATATCAAACAAGCTAGAAAGTGAAAAAATAGTATCAATTATGGCGATAGCCGGCGTATTTATTACCTTAGTAGCTATATTATTGGTAGTAAAATCATCGCTTTTAATATCAGTAATTAGAAGCGATGCAAGCGAATCCCATGTTGAGATTAATGTTGACGAGCTGACTTTGACATCGGCCAAACCGTAGGCAACGGCTTCATCTGCGCCAATCTGCACGCCAGTCAGCGCTAAATACTCACCTACAAAGCCAGGGCAGCGGCTTAAAAAATAACCGCCTCCTACGTCCGGAAATAAGCCAATTCCCGTCTCCGGCATCGCCATTTTTGTGCGCTCAGTGACAAAACGGTGGCTCGCACCCTGCGTGATGCCCATACCACCACCAAATATGATGCCGTCCATGAAAGCAATATAAGGTTTGCCGTAATTCGCAATCAGGTGATTCAGCGCGTATTCTTCGGTGAAAAAGTCTTCCAACGCTGGGTTGCCTGTTTGAATAGCTTGGTGGAAAAAGCGAATATCGCCGCCTGCGCTGAAATTACCAAAAGGCACTTCTGAACCATCGGCTGCTGGTTTGCTCATGCCGCGAATAGCGACTTGCTTAACAGTAGCGTCTTCTTTCCAAGCCAGCAATTGCGCCATCAGCGTCCGAATCATGGGCAAACTGAGCGCATTCAGCGCTTTGGGGCGGTTTAAGCTGATGTAGCCAGTGTGTCCTTTGATGTCACATTGCACTTCTAGCATTTTTACGTCGGTTGTCACTTCAATTGTCACTTTAATTCCTCAAAATCAATAAACCCGCGTTCTACATCTGCCAAAGTCAGCTTTGCTTTGACTTTTTTGCCAATATGCGGCGCGGCGCCCGGGCCTGACAAACGGCCATCAACCGGTGGGTGGAAAATCCGCACCCACACGCCTTTGCTGGAAGCGCTGGTCACAATGCCATCGAAAACATCGCCAATACGCGTTTGCAGCACCAATGCCGCTTCAGATTTGCGCACTTGGCGCTCGACCTTGTTGGCATCGCTGCCCTGGTCGTTGCAATGTGTGGCGAGTGCATCTAGTTCGGCGTCTGAATACGGCGCTGGCGCACCGACAATCGCAGCTTTGAGCATGCGCTGCGTGATCAAGTCGGCAAAACGACGGTTTGGCGCTGTGGAATGCGAGTATTCGCGTACGGCCAAACCAAAATGGCCCACTGGCG
This sequence comes from Polaromonas sp., assembly GCA_031390045.1. Lineage (GTDB taxonomy): Bacteria > Pseudomonadota > Gammaproteobacteria > Burkholderiales > Burkholderiaceae_C > Aalborgiella. The sequence continues at coordinate 33,543 of JANMTB010000078.1, read as the reverse complement.
CGGCACCAGCAAGCTGCAGCGCGTATTCACCCGCACCCATAAGCTTGACGACGACCAAGGACAAATCTGGGAAGCGAATCGGATCGGCCTCACGTCGTTTTCGCAAAAATGTTTCTAAGGCTTTGGAATCAGGTTCAATTGGCAGCTCATCGCCTAAATCTTTGGCAACTTCCACAATCTTGAGCCAGCGCTCTGGCGAGCGCACCACACGGCACAATGCTGAGTAGCCTTTAGAAGCTAAAAACCGCGCAGTCACGCCATTGGTCGCCAGCATCAGCTCTTCTATCAACTGACGGGCGCGGTTGGGTTGCTGCTGCTCAACATCGACCACACGCTCCCCCGAGAACACAGTACGTGATTGAATGCTACGAAAGTCAAGCGCACCATTCTCAAAGCGGCGTTTGCGCAGTTTTTGCGACACAGCGTCTTGCGTGCGGATTTGCGCATCCATGCCGGCAACTGCACGTATGCCAGCAGGAATATCACCTTTCCCTGCCAGCCAATCGGCCACATCGTCATACGCTAATTTGGTTTGGTTGCGTACTTTGGCACGGTAAATCGTTGAACTTGTGAGCTTGATTTCTGAATCAAACGTCAACTCAGTCACCATCGACAAGCGGTCAGCATGTGCGTTGAGCGAGGTTAGATCGGTGGATAGCAGCTCGGGCAACATCGGAAAAATGCGAGCCGCGGTGTAGACTGAGGTGGTATTTTTCTGCGCATGATCATCAATCGGTGAGGCTTTTTTGACCAAAGTATCAACGTCAGCAATCGCTACTAAAACTTTGATGGCACCGTTTTGTAGAATTTCGCAAACAGTCAATTGATCTAAATCGCGCGATTCTTCGTTGTCTATAGAGCACCAAAGTAACTGACGCAGATCTCGAATGTCGCTAGCAACTTCTTCGCTGGGTTTCTCTAAACCGGCTAATTGATCTATTGCATTCGATGAAAACTCAGCAGCCAAACCACGGTCAACCATGGCTTTGGCGGCGATGCGAGCAAGGTCTGCGCGACCGTATTGTTTATTCATTTGTCAATCATAGCGCGGTGCGGTATTCAATCTTTGCTCGCTCTCGCATACCCAGCCATTCATTAAATACCAAAGCGCCGAGCACCAAGCTACCGCCTATCAGCACTGGACTGCCGGGTTTTTCATTTGCACCCAACCAAGCCAGAGCAATGCCAAAGATGATTTCAAGTAAAGCCAACAATGACACCTCCGGCGCTTTAAGATAACGCGCACAGACGACGGCCAAAGTACAAGGAATCGCCAATTGAACCAAACCCAGCATTGCCAGCAAAGCAACGTCTTGCCCCGTGGCTTGAAACGGCATGGATAACGGGAAAGTCACCAAGCTTGAAATAAAAGCGCCTACCATCACAGCGGGAACCAAATCAACATCATGCCCATGCGCTTGTGAGTGCTGTACCAACGTCCAATTGACAGCGGCTGCAATGGGCACGCCTAACGCTACCAACATACCCGTGAGCTGTTTCATGTCGCTGAGGTTGATTTGTGCTGCGTACATGTAAGCAATCCCAGCACCAGCAACGACGATAGCAATCAAGGTTCGAGCCGGTAATTTGTGGCCAATGAATATCCTCGCGAACAAGGCTGTCAACATGGGGCCTAGCGACAAGGTGATTAAAACGTTAGCAACACTGGTCATGGTCAGCGCAGTCATAAAAGCGGTGAACATAACGCTCCAGCACACACCTGAAATCCACAAATACAAACCACCTTGCTTTAATTTCGATAGCAATGCTTTTCCTTGAATCAAGGGCAAGATGATCAACAACGATATCAAGGTAAAAAAGCTGCGCCAAAAAGTCACCTCAAAACTCTGCGCCTGTTGCAAATGACGTGTCACCACACCAGCGATGGACCACATCATGGTGCAAGCGATCATTAGCAATACGGCTTGGCGGTGGGTTAACTTCATAAACTTATAGCAGCGTTGATTTTTCAATAAAAAAGGCGGAATGCAAATTTGCACGCCGCCTTGTTTGATTTTACTAGGGTAGTTTAGAAGCGACCAGCGCGCTTGCGTTCGCTTTCGGTCAAATAACGCTTACGCAGACGAATCGATTTTGGCGTGATTTCAACCATTTCGTCGTCCTCAATAAACTCTACTCCATACTCCAAGGTACAGTCAATCGGCGGTGTGATCTTGATCGCATCTTCTTTGCCAGAAACACGAAAGTTGGTCAACTGCTTAGTACGCGTAGCGTTAACCACCAAGTCGTTATCGCGGCTGTGGATACCAATGATCATTCCTTCGTAAACAGGGTCATTCGCACGCACAAACATACGCCCACGGTCATCCAGTTTACCCAAAGCGTAAGTGAAAATCTCACCCGCATCCATAGAAATCAGCACACCGTTTTTACGACCACCGATATCGCCTTTGTGCGGTTCGTAGCTGTCGAAAATATTAGAAATCAAACCAGAGCCACGCGTCAAGTTCAAGAATTCGTTGGTAAAACCAATCAAACCACGCGCAGGAATGCGGTATTCCAAACGAACACGACCGCGTCCGTCCGGCTCCATGTTCACCAAGTCTCCTTTGCGCTCACCCAAAGCTTGCATCACGCCACCTTGGTGCTGCTCTTCGATGTCTGCAGTAACCAACTCAATAGGTTCGTGCTTCTCACCGTTGACTTCCTTCATCACCACGCGTGGCTTAGTTACAGCCAGCTCATAGCCTTCACGACGCATGTTTTCCAGCAAAATAGTCAAGTGCAGCTCACCGCGACCCATTACTTCAAAGATACCTTCTTCGTCAGTTTCTTTGACGCGCAGCGCCACGTTGTGTTGCAATTCTTTTTGCAAACGATCCCAAATCTGGCGGCTGGTAACGTATTTGCCTTCACGGCCAGCCAATGGGCTGGTGTTCACGCAAAAGTTCATGGTCAAAGTTGGCTCATCCACCTTCAACATCGGCAGTGGCGATGGATTAACTGGGTCAGTGATCGTGACACCAATACCGATATCGGTCAAGCCATTGATCAACACAATTTCACCAGGACCTGCTTCAGTGGCTTGCACACGCTCTAAGCCTTGGAAAGTCAACACTTGGTTGACACGGCCTTTGACGGGTTTTCCATCTGGGCCTTCCATCACAACCACATCCATCATGGGTCTAACAGTACCTTGGCTGATGCGACCGACGCCGATACGACCAACAAATGTTGAGAAATCAAGCGCAGAAATTTGTAATTGAAGCGGTGCTGCTGGGTCACCCTTTTGTGCAGGGACGTGGCTCAAAATGGTGTTGAACAGGGCAGACATATCTGGGCCCCACTGCTCACCTTGTGCGCCCTCTTCCATAGACGACCAGCCGTTGATGCCTGATGCATAGACAACCGGGAAATCCAACTGTTCATCTGTCGCGCCGAGCTTGTCAAACAAGTCAAATGCAGCATTGACCACAAAGTCAGGACGAGCACCTGGTTTGTCAACTTTGTTGACAACCAAAATTGGCTTCAAGCCAAGTGCCAAAGCCTTTTTAGTCACAAAACGAGTTTGAGGCATCGGGCCTTCTTGCGCGTCAATCAACAACACAACGCCGTCAACCATGGACAAAGCACGCTCAACTTCACCACCAAAGTCCGCGTGGCCTGGGGTATCAACAATGTTGATATGCGTACCTTCCCAGGTCACGGCGCAGTTCTTCGCCAAAATCGTGATGCCACGCTCTTTTTCGATGGCATTGTTGTCCATCACGGTGTCCACGACTTTTTCGTGCTCAGCAAACGTGCCAGACTGGCGCAACAGTTGATCAACCATGGTCGTTTTACCGTGGTCAACGTGAGCAATGATCGCGATATTGCGAATTTGTTTATGTGACATGTTCTTACTTCCTAACTTCCTATTTATCTAAATCAATACTTCTATACTTACTTATTTACTTACTTAAAATCTGCTCAATATCCTGTGGGCTAAGCAATCTACTCGGCACCAGCTCATCTTCAATCACATGAGCGGTACCCAGTAAAACTTCTGGGTCATCATCACATTTAGCACCAAAAACTGCCACAGGCCCACCTTCTTTGCCTACCTGCCAGTCACCACGCCTGCGTACACCATTCAAAAACCGTGCCGTATTTTCAGTATCCAAAGTGACTCGTGCATGTCCCTCTAAAAGCGACTCAACGGGTAGCAAACAAGCCATTCTTTCATCCTCAGACATTGCTTCAAGCGCTTCTAAAGTCACGCACTGACTCACATCAAAACCACCAGTCCCAATACGACGCAAACTACTGAGGTGCGCACCGCAACCCAACTTCTCTCCAATATCCTCGCCCAAGGTTCGTATATACGTTCCTTTGCTACATTTCACTATAATTTTTATAGCTAAATCATCAAATAATACGCCGGCTAGCTCATAAATCTTTATATTTCTAGCAATTCTTTCAACTTCAATACCAGCTCTTGCATATTCGTACAAGGCTTTCCCATCCTTTTTCAAAGCGCTGTGCATCGGCGGAATTTGCGCAATATCACCTCGAAATTGCTGCAAAACAGATTGCAACATCTCGTCCGTCACATGCACCTCGCGCCGCTCAATCACATCACCTTCCGCATCGCCCGTTGTCGTTTTAACGCCCAACGCAGCTACGGCTTCGTACCTCTTATCAGCATCCAAATGCAGCTGACTAAACTTTGTCGCTGCGCCGAAACACAGCGGCAGCAAACCAGTTGCCAGCGGGTCTAAAGTCCCCGTATGTCCCGCCTTCTCGGCTCTCAGGAGCCACTTTACTTTTTGCAATGCATCATTGCTGCTCAAACCTTTTGGTTTATCGAGCAACAAGACACCATGAACTGGTCTTCTTTTTATCCGCTCACGCACATCAATCCAGCCACATCAATCTTCTTTGACTTGCGTTGCAACCGCTTTAGCGATCAACGCATTCATATCAGCGGCTTTTTCGGTCGTTCTGTCAAACAAAAAATGCAGCGTCGGCACGGTGTGAATGTGCAAACGCTTGAACAAACCATTTCTCAGAAATCCGGCCGCTTGGTTCAATGCAATTTCACATTGGTTTTTATCACCTATGAGCACACTGAAAAAAATCTTTGCATGCGCGTAGTCTGGGGTGACTTCGACAGCTTGAATCGTCACCATACCAACGCGTGGGTCTTTCAACTCGCGTGAGATCAACTCCGTCAGATCGCGCTGGATCTGATCTGCAACTTTGAAGCTGCGATTAGGAGTTTTAGATTTTTTAACGGCCATGTTGAATCAATGTAGTTTTTACAACGTTTTTAAGTCAACTCACGTGCCACTTCGCGGATTTCAAAGAACTCCAAGAAGTCGCCTTCTTGAATATCGTTGTAACCTTTGATGTTCAAGCCGCAATCGAAGCCTTCGCGCACTTCTTTCGCATCGTCTTTGAAGCGCTTGAGAGATTCGAGTTCGCCGGTAAAGATGACCACGTTGTTGCGCAACAAACGCAATTTCGCGACACGTTTGATCAAGCCAGAGGTAACCATACAACCCGCAATCGCACCCACTTTGCTGGCACGGAACACTTGGCGAATCTCGGCAGTACCGATAACTTCTTCAACCTTATCAGGCGTCAACATGCCAGACAATGCGGCCTTGAGGTCATCCACTGCGGCATAAATAATGTCGTAGTAGCGAATATCAACGCCGTTGTTTTCAGCAGTTTTACGCGCACCGGCATCAGCACGGGTGTTAAAGCCAATGATTACAGCTTTAGAAGCAATGGCCAAGTTGACATCAGACTCGCTGATACCACCCACACCACTGTAAACGATTTGAATCTTAACTTCGTCGGTAGAAAGCTTGAGCACGGACTGCGCCAAAGCTTCTTGTGAGCCTTGAACATCGGCTTTGATAATGATTGGCAAAAGTTTGACTTCGCCAGCCGTCATGTCGGTGAACATGTTCTCCAACTTCGAAGCTTGCTGTTTTGCCAACTTGGTGTGGCGGAACTTACCAGCACGGTAGGTTGCAATTTCACGGGCGCGCTTTTCATCCGCCATCACCATGAATTCGTCACCCGCTTGCGGTACTTCTGTCAAACCTTGAATTTCTACCGGAATCGATGGGCCAGCCGTTTTGATGGCTTTGCCGTTTTCATCCAACATGGCGCGAACGCGGCCATACGTTGAACCAGCCAACACAACGTCGCCAGTTTTCAAGGTTCCAGATTGCACCAAAATGGTAGACACAGGACCCTTACCCTTGTCCAATCGCGCTTCAATCACCAAGCCTTTAGCCATGGCATTGACTGGGGCACGCAATTCTAAAACTTCAGCTTGTAAGAGCACCTGTTCTAAAAGTGCATCAACGCCTTCGCCCGTACGTGCAGAGACGCCCACGAACGGAGACTCACCACCAAATTCTTCTGGAATCACCTCTTCAGTAACCAGTTCACCCTTGACGCGGTCCATGTTTGCATCTGGCTTGTCTATCTTATTGATAGCAACCACGATAGGTACACCTGCAGCTTTAGCGTGCTTAATGGCTTCGCGCGTTTGCGGCATCACGCCGTCGTCAGCCGCCACGACTAAAATCACAATATCAGTTGCTGTTGCACCACGTGCACGCATGGCAGTGAAAGCCTCATGACCAGGTGTGTCCAAGAAGGAGATCATGCCGCGTGGTGTTTCCACGTGGTAAGCACCAATGTGCTGCGTGATACCGCCAGCTTCACCGGATGCTACTTTTGCACGACGAATGTAATCCAACAACGACGTTTTACCGTGATCAACGTGGCCCATGACAGTCACGACCGGTGCGCGTGGTAACGATTCAGATACTTGCGACGATACCTCAGCATCGGTAAACGCTTCTATGTCGTCCAGAGCAGCAACGATAGCTTTGTGTCCCAATTCTTCCACCAAAATCATGGCAGTGTCTTGGTCAAGCGGTTGGTTGATAGTGACCATCTGTCCAAGCTTCATCAACTGCTTGATCACTTCTGAGGCTTTAACAGCCATCTTGTGCGCTAACTCAGCAACAGTAATCGTTTCAGGGACATGAACTTCTAGGACACGCACCTCGGTCGCCACTTCTGGCATATCGTCACGACGGTCGTTGCCACGGTCGCCACGTTTACCACGTGCACCGCCAGGACCACCGCGCCAATTCGAGCCGCGTCCAGCGCCTGCACTTGTGTCACCACGTGTCGGCAAACCTTTTTTCTTGGCAGGATCACCCGCCCAGCTGCTAGAGAGTTTGGCAGATTTAACTTCTTTACCAGCACCTGCGGGAGCCGCAGCGGTACCTGGCGCGCCAGGTGCACCAGGCTTAGCACCTGCTTTTGCAACGGTACTACCAGTTGCAGGTTTGTGCAAAGTGCCTTTGATGGCGGCTTTTACTGGCTCTGGTTTTTTAATAACAACTGGCGCTTTGGCAGGTGCGGACATCATCATACGGATGGCGGCAGCTTCTGCTTCAGCTTTACGACGGCGATCTCCCAAATCTAGCGCTCGGGCAGATTCAGCGGCAACCACCGCTTTGGCATCAGACACCACTTTTGCGGCAGCAGCTACTTTAGCTTCTTCTGTAGCTACCGCTTTTGCTTTTACGAGTGCAGTGGCTTGCTCTAAATCTGCCGCTTTTGCAATGGCATCAGCGGCTGCTTTTTCGGCTTTCAAGTCAACAACAGGCGCAATTTTATTGCCAACGCGTTTAGCCACTTTGACAGGAGATGGCGTTTCAGCTGCCGATGCAGCAGATGCAGCAGATGCGCTCGCCTCAAGGGAAGCCGCATTAGCAATATCAACTTCTTTTTGCTCTTGTTCTTCACGTAATCGGCGCTGCTCATTCAACTGCGCTTCTTCATCACGAATTGCAGCAGCTTCACTTTGAGCCTCTTGCTCACGGCGCTGAAGTTCAGATTGCTCAAACAGTGCTTTGGCTTCTTCCGAAGCAGACAATGAGGTCGCTGCCTCTTCTGCCTGTGCTTCAGCGGTTTCATCGCGCTGAATGAAGGTGCGCTTTTTACGCACTTCGACTTGAATCGTGCGCGCTTTGCCAGAAGCATCTGCCTGCTTGATTTCAGTCGTAGATTTTTTGACTAAAGTAATCTTTTTACGCTCACCAGTGACCGTGCCGTGGCTGGTCTGCAGGAAAGCCAATAATTTTTGCTTGTCAGCATCGCTCAACGCGTCAGTCGCGGCAGTTTTTGCCACGCCTGCGCTGCTAAGTTGCTCTAAAAGAGTAGAGGTTGATTTTTTGAGTTCAGCTGCAAAATCGGCAACGGTCGTGGTGGACATAGTCTGTGTAATCTTTCATAACCGTTACGCTTGAGGAGCTGATTGAGTAGCGTCGTCATCGGTAAACCAATGTTCGCGCGCTTTCATGATCAACGTTTTGGCTTCGGCGTCCGACTGACCAGTAATTTCAATGAGCTCATCGACTGCCAAATCGGCCAAATCATCAAGTGTGTGAACGCCGCCAACGGCTAGTTTGTTGATCAATTCAGGCGTTAAACCTTCTAAATCACGCAAATCTTGCGACGCTTCTTCAACGTTTTCTTCTTTGGCAATTTCCATCGTCAACAAAGCGTCTTTGGCACGTGTTCGTAACTCGTTGACCGTGTCTTCGTCAAAGCTTTCAATTTCCAACATCTCTTGCAAAGGCACGTAAGCCACTTCTTCAAGGTTGGTAAAACCTTCCGCGATCAAGATGTCTGCGATGTCTTCATCCACATCGAGTTTTTCCATGAACAACTTGCGGCTGGTATCTGTCTCGCTAGCGTTCTTTTGTGCGGATTCAGCAGCATCCAAAATATTGATTTTCCAACCCGTGAGGTCTGAAGCCAAGCGCACGTTTTGTCCGCCACGGCCGATGGCAATCGCTAAGTTTTCTTCATCAACGACCACATCCATCGCGTGACGCTCTTCGTCAACAACAATCGAAGTCACGTTAGCGGGAGCCAAAGCACCAATGACGAATTGTGCTGGATCTTCACTCCACAACACAATATCGACGCGCTCGCCACCGAGTTCGTTGGTCACGGCATTGACGCGCGTACCACGCACGCCTACGCACGTACCAATCGGATCAACACGTTTGTCGTGCGACAACACGGCGATTTTGGCGCGTGAGCCTGGGTCACGAGCGCAAGATTTGATCTCAAGCAAACCTTGTTCAATTTCAGGTACTTCATTGCGAAACAACTCGATCATGTATTGCGGCGCATTGCGCGACAAAATGATGGGCGCGCCGCGCAAGGTACTGTCGACCTCCATGATCAAGGCACGTACGCGGTCACCCGCACGGAAGTTTTCTTTTGGAATCATATCGGTACGGCGCAAACGTCCTTCAACGCGACCGCTTTCAATGATCAAATCGCCCTTGTCCATGCGTTTGACGGTACCGACCAAAATTTTCTCGCCACGCGACATGAAGTCAGCCAAGATCATCTCGCGCTCGGCTTCGCGGATTTTTTGCAAAATCACTTGTTTCGCAGCCATAGCACCAATACGACCGATGGGCACTGAAGGCACCGCTTCTTCGATGTACTCATCGACTTCAATATCTGGAATCTGCTCTTGCGCTTCGAAGTGCAAAATCTCCTGGTCAGGCAACTGCAAACCGGCTTCATTCGGCACGACATGCCAGCGGCGGAAAGTTTCGTAGTTTCCGGTATCAGGGTCCATCGCGACGCGGATATCGACATCGCCTGGGAACAGCTTTTTAGTGGCTTGCGCCAAAGCCGCCTCAACAGCGCCAAAAACAACATCTAACTCAACGCTTTTTTCGCGTGAGATGGCTTCTACCAACATCAACATTTCGCGATTCATGCCTACTCTCCTATATTTTCAGATTCATCTTCAGACGTACTTTCCAGAGCATTCGTACGTCCTTTGAAATTAACAATGGGTGCCAAACGCGCATCCCGCAACTCTTCCAACCTAAAACTCAAAGCCTGCACAGGTGCGGGTGGGCGTTTTTTACTGATGCGAGCACCAGGTTTTGCAACCGGTGCTTCACTCCAAACAATCTGCCAAACAGCAGCATCTGCTTCTTTAGCGGATGCTTCGCTATGCTCAGCACGCTCCAAGGTGCCACGAAATTTCTTGCGCGTTGCGTTTACAGCACCTGCAGCGGCCAAACCAATCGGCGCTTTCAGCGTGATATCAATCTCTTCACCCAAAAAGCGTTCAAAATCTTTTTCATGACGCAATGGTCTATCAATACCCGGCGAGGACACCTCAAGCCGCTTGTATTCCGCGCCATCCACCTCAAGCGCAAACTGCAATTGCCGCGTAACTTTTTCGCAGTCCTCGACATTGATCATCTTTTCGTCAGCTTTTGCCGTACCAGCAACCCAAGGAAAATCTAACGTCACACGCAGCAAACCACCTGCAGAGCGTTCAATCTCTACGAGGTCATAACCGAAACCGGTCACAATTTGTTCGATCACTTGCTGCGCTGCCAACGACAATTCCCTTATAAAACAACGTAAAAATCTATATATTCAAATGTGTTCAGACAAAAAAAACGGGCGTATAAAATCGCCCGTTTGTTGCTGCACTGATGTGCTGCACTTTTCGTCTCGTGAACTATTCAATTCACTGGTTCAGAATGTTGTGAGCTGCACTCAAGCAACTAGGCAAAACCCTAAGTATCGGATTATAGACTTAAATTGTTGATTTGTCACACTTTTCGAGGCGTTTTACCCCTTAAAACAGATAATTCAAGCAATTAAGGACTATTGAATGGCTGCTTTATGCTTTTTAAACACCCGCATTGACCAGTAAACTCGTATAAGCTTGCTGCGGCGAAGACATAATTTGCTGGACAGAGCCTGATTCCAGAATCTCCCCGTCCCGCATCACCAGTACATGGTGCGCCATCGCGCGAATCACGTCTACGTCGTGTGTAATAAGCAAATAACTCAATCCCAGCTCACGCTGCAGCCGCTGTAGTAGCTGCAAAACCTGCTTTTGAATAGTGACATCCAGCGCACTGGTCGGCTCATCCAATACCAACAGTTGCGGCTCGACAATCAAAGCCCTAGCAATCGCCAAACGCTGCCGCTGCCCGCCCGAAAACTCGTGCGGATAGCGGTTTAGCAATCCTGCAAACTGCGTTTCACTCAGTCCGACCTCAGCCAAAGCCGCTAAAACCCTAGCTTGGCGTTGTTCAGCTGTCAATTCAGTGGCATGAACCAGCAAGCCCTCGCCCACCAATTCGCCCACCGTCATACGTGGCGACAACGACGAAAACGGGTCTTGAAACACCACTTGTACATGGCGTCGAAGTGCTTTGTCCTGATGTTTGCCCTGCCCCCAATTCTGTGCAGATACTTTCAAGTCGCCCGAAAAAGGCAACAAACCCAGCGCTGCCAGTGCCAAAGTTGATTTACCCGAACCAGATTCGCCAATCACACCCAGTGTTTGACCCGGCGGAATGTCAAAACTAGCGCCTTTGACAGCAACAAACGCACCCTTTTTAAACCACCCTTTGAAGCCGGGAATGTGCGTGGGATAAATCACGCGCAAGTTGGTCGCCTGCATGGCTAAGTTTTCACTACTTTGTTCAACTTCAATCACATCGCGAACAGGTTTGCTGTCCATCAACTTGCGGGTATAGGCATGTTGCGGGTTGCTAAAAACAGCATCCACAGCGCCCTGCTCCACAATGTGGCCGTTTTCCATGACGATGATGCGGTCGGCAAACTTGCGCACCAAGTTCAGGTCATGTGTGATGAGCAAAACCGCCATGCCGTTTTGCTTTTGCAGGTCAACCAGCAACTCCAAAATTTGCAGCCGCAGGCTCACATCCAGTGCGGTTGTGGGTTCGTCTGCTAGCAACAGCTTGGGTTGACACGCCAGTGCCATGGCAATCATGGCACGCTGGCGCTGACCGCCACTGAGCTGGTGCGGGTAGGATTTCGCGCAGCGTTCAGGGTCAGCAATACCTGTAGATGCTATTAATTTTATAGCTGTTGAGGCAATAAATACGCCGGTTAAATCGGTATTTAAGGGTTTTTTTAGCTCTAAAACCTCAGTTATTTGATCGCCCACCGTAAAAAGCGGGTTCAGCGCGGTCATAGGCTCTTGAAAGATCATGGCGATATCTTTTCCGCGAATGCCACGCAGTTGTTGCTCAGGTATTTTTAGCAAATCAAACGACTTGCCCTCCGATTCCTCTGAAGGGAAAACTGCGCTACCACTAAGCTCGGCATTCATCACCAATCGCAACAAACTCAAAGCGGTAACGGTTTTGCCAGAGCCTGATTCACCCACCAAAGCGATGCGTTCACCCGCTTTTATGGAGAAGTTGATGCCGTGAACGACGGGTTTACCACTGAACGATACGGTTAAATCTTTAACTTCTAACAGGTTCGAAGGGCTCATTTATCAGCCTTTCGTGGATCAAGCGCGTCTCTGAGGGCATCCCCCATGAACGTCAACAGCAGCAGCGTCACCACCAAAACTCCAAACGTAGACAGAGAAATCCACCATGCATCGATGTTGTTTTTACCCTGCGCCAGCAATTCACCCAAAGAGGGTGTGCCGGGTGGAACACCCAAACCCAAAAAATCAAGCGACGTCAGCGCCAAAATCGCGCCACTCATGCGAAACGGCAAAAAGGTAACGACGGGCGTCATGCTGTTGGGCAGCACATGCCGCGTGATGATGTCCCAATTGCTCACACCCAAAGCCCGCGCAGAACGCACGTAATCCATCTGCCGATTGCGCAAAAACTCGGCGCGAACATAATCAGACAAGCCCATCCAGCCAAATAAACTAAGCAAAATCAACAACAAAGCCAAACTTGGCGAAAACACCGCACTGAAAATGATCAGCAAGTACAGCTCAGGCATAGCTCCCCAAATTTCGATGAAGCGCTGAAAAGCCAAATCCATTTTTCCACCGTAAAAGCCCTGAATCGCCCCCGTAATCACACCCAAAACGACACCAATCACCGTCAAAGCCAGTGCAAACAACACGCTGACACGGAAACCGTAAATCAGCTGCGCCAGCAAATCGCGCCCTTTGTCGTCCGTGCCGACCCAGTTATCACGGGATGGTGCTGACGGATTGGGTGATTTAGCAAAGTAATTCAGCGTTTTTGAGCCGTAACGGTTGATCGGGTAGATCGCCCAATTGCCATCTTGCGACAGCTTGGCTTGGATGAAGGGGTCGAGGTAATCGGTCGGCGTTTCAAAATCACCTCCAAAGAGCTTTTCGGGGTAATCTTTGACCAATGGAAAGTAATAGCCATCCTTGTAATGAACGACCAAAGGCTTGTCATTCGAAATCACCTCAGCAAACAAGCTGATCAAGACCAACGCGCAAAACGCAATCAAGCTGTAAAACCCAAGCCGATTTCGCCTAAAACGCTGCCAAGCGCGACGACCGGGAGATGGGGAAGTGATGGTTGGATTAGTCAAATTTGACACGCGGATCCACCCAAACATAGCAAAGATCAGAGATGAGTTTTGTCACCAAGCCAATCAAGGTAAACAAATACAACGTGCCAAGAACGACAGGATAATCGCGCCGAATAACGCTTTCGTAGCTCAGTAAACCCAATCCATCGAGGGAAAACAGGGTTTCAATCAACAGCGAGCCGGTGAAAAACGCGCCAACAAACGCGGCTGGAAAGCCAGTGACGATTGGAATCAAGGCATTGCGAAACACGTGTTTGTACAACACCTGCCGCTCAGACAAACCCTTGGCACGCGCGGTGGTGACATATTGTTTGCGGATTTCCTCTAAAAAAGCGTTTTTGGTCAACATCGTCGTCACCGCAAAACTGCCCAGCACCATCGCTGTGATGGGCAACACGATGTGCCACAGATAATCGGTGATCTTTGCGCCCCAACTCAGCGTTTCCCAATTGGCAGATGTCAGCCCACGCAACGGAAACCACTGTAACTGGCCGCCAAATATGACCAACAACGCCACGCCGAGCACGAAACCTGGAATGGCGTAACCAAACAAAACAATCAAAGTCGTGACAAAGTCAAACTTCGACCCTGCCCGCACGGCCTTGGCGACGCCCAAGGGGACGGAGATGAGATAGCTGATAAAGAATGTCCACAAACCCAAGCTGATGGAAACAGGGAGTTTTTCTTTGATCAAGTCCCACACCGGTTTGTGCTGAAAAAAACTTCTGCCTAGGTCAAAGCTTAAATACGATTTAATCATCAGCCAAAAGCGCTCAGGAGCTGATTTGTCAAACCCGTATAAAGCTTTGATTTCAGCGAGGCGCTTTTCATCAATGCCTTTTCCGCCTCGATAAACTGACTCGCCACTGGCTCCTGTCGTCGATTTGGCTTCTGCCAAATACTGCTCCACTGGCCCGCCGGGGACGAATTGAATCACCACAAACGTTAGTAACAACACGCCAAAAAGCGTAGGAACCATCAACAAGCAACGTTTTAGGATGTAGCTAAACATAATTACTTCTGTGCCCACCAAGTTTTGAGCAACCAAGAATCAGCTTTGTAATACTTGGGCTCAACATCCGGTTTGGCGAGTTTTCTTGGGTTATAGGCCAAATTATGCTGGCCACTGTACCATTGCGGCACCATGGTGTGACTGTGAGCAATGACACGCTCGAAGGCGCGGCAGGCAGGAATCAACTCCGCTTTGGTTTGGGAGGTCACCATGCGGTCAATCAAGGCATCAACCGCCTTGTTTTTCAAGCCGGCATAGTTGCCAGAGTCTTCAATATCCGCCGCTTTGGAGCCAAACATATCCGCATATTCTGCGCCTGGGTTGTTCGTACCACCAAAGGCAAGGCTGACCATGTCAAAGTCAAATTTTTGCAAACGCTGCTGATACAACGCAAAGTCAACGGCTCGTAGCTTTAACGTGATGCCGAGTTTGGCCAAATTTCGCTGCCACGAAGCCAAGGTAGCGCTTTTAGACTCTTGGCTGTCTAAGTATTCAATTTCCAGTGCCTCACCTTTTGCGTTTTTCAGCACGCCACCCTGGACTGTCCAACCAGCTTGTGCCAGCAAATCACGCGCTTTCACCAAATTAGTACGAAGATTGTCTTGGCCGTCAGCATTAGGTTGTTTCGCCATAGAGTCGAAAACAGCGCTAGGAACTAGCGGCATCAATGGTTCAAGCAGAGCCAGCTCCTCAGCGCTTGGCAACCCAGATGCCGAGCAATCTGTATTGCCAAACAAGCCATTCACCGGCTTGTAAATTCCGTAAAACAGCAGACGACTCATCCAATTAAAGTCATGCGCCAATCCAATGGCTTGCCGCACCCTCACGTCTTGAAATTTTGGTAGACGTGTGTTGAACACGTAGCTTTGAAAACCCGTCGGCAAGCTATGTTTGAAAACACCCTTGGTCAAATCGCCCGTTTCAAAACGCTTGCCTGTGGCGCGGCGTGACCAATCGCCAGCAGAATAAAACTGCATGAAGTCAAACTCACCCGCCTTCAACCCTTCTAGCCGCGCCACATTGTCTTTGTAGATTTTGATGGTGATGCGTTCAAAATTACTGCTACCGACGTTGACGTTGAGTTTGTCTCCCCAATACTGCGGGTCGCGTACATACGTGATGTCTTTGCCGTAATTTACAGGGCCAATTTTGTATCGACCGCTGCCAATGGGCATGTCCGTCACCACTTTGTCGAAAGTTTTACCTTTGCCCCACTCGCGGCTGAAAATGGGTAAACCACCCACCGTTAAAGGTAACTCTCTGTTTTTGCGCTTGAAATGAAATTTGACCACCATTGGGCTGAGCACTTCAGCACGTTCTACGTCTTCCAACAGTGAGCGATAGCCAGGCTGCACATATTTGCTGGTCAAAGTGTCAAACGTGTATTTAACGTCCTCAGCTTGCACGGGTTTACCATCGTGAAAGCGAGCATTTTGGCGAATTTTAAAAGTTGCGCTTAAGCCGTCGGCTGGCACGTCAACATTCTCCGCCAACAAGCCGTAGGCTGTGCCTAATTCGTCCATAGCGCCTGTCAGCAAGCTCTCAAAAAGCATATCGCTTAAATAAGCTGGCGATGTGCCTTTGATGTTGAAGGGGTTGTATTTGTCAAAAGTGGATACGCGTAAATTGCTCACCGCCACCAATTCGCCACCCTTGGGTGCATTGGGGTTCACGTAGTCAAAATGTGCAAAACCAGCGGGATATTTGATATCACCCCACAACGAATACGCATGCGCAGCCCAAACCGGCCCGGTCATTAAACCCGCCATTAACACCAAAACTAAGCGTTTCACCGCGTAAACCACCAAACACCCTTGCTGTTTTTGTTAATTTCATGGTTGCTGGTGGTCGTCTCGCCGCTGTCTTCAGCCAAGTACGACACCTTGATTTGTATCGCGGGAGCACCTTGAAAAGTTACAGGTTTGAGCAACACATTGGTAACGGTTAAACACGTGCCTTTGTTATGTACTTTCGTGCCATGCATGGGCGGCACGAAGAATTTGAATGAGGCGCTGGGCGCTGCCAGGGCTTGCAGCGTGGCACTGCCACCATCGTTGTATTGACGAATACAACTCAAGCGTTCAATGAAAGCCCGCATTTTTGGGGTGGCTTGGCTGATGTTGCTGACGGCTTTAGGGTCAATGTTGCCTTCTTTCACCGCCTGAGCAATGCGCGCCGATTGCGCTGGCGAGATGCGGGCTAACAGTGTCGCCACCTCAGTTTGCACAGGTGCGGGTTTGTCTAAAATAACTTCGTTTTTATCCAAACCGACCTCTTGCGCGACCGATGGACCAGGCACATTCGCTGGCGCAGGCGCAGTGGTGACCGGCACTCTTGCTTGGGTTTGAGGGGCACGCGTAGCACAGCCAAAAAGTTGTGCTAGCAAGAGCCCAGTTAAACTGAGTTTTAGGAGAAATTGGTTTTTCACGATTGAATCGTAGCATTTTCAGCGACAATTCTGTTTAGCCAAGCAGATTACTTTTCAATTTATAACAAAAGCGAGATCATCATGGGATTTTTAACTGGTAAAAAACTACTCATCACCGGCGTTCTGAGCAACCGCTCCATCGCCTACGGCATCGCCAAAGCCTGCCACCGCGAAGGCGCTGAGCTGGCTTTCAGCTACGTGGGCGAGCGTTTCAAAGACCGCATCACCGGCTTTGCCGCCGAATTTGATTCCAAGCTGATTTTTGACTGCGACGTGGGCAGCGACGACGCCATCGCCCATCTCGCGGCTGACCTGTCCGCCATCTGGCCGCAGTTTGACGGCTTTGTTCATAGCATCGGTTTTGCCCCTAAAGAAGCGCTGGAAGGCAACTTTTTGGACGGCCTGACCCGTGAAAACTACCGCATTGCCCACGATATCAGCGCCTACAGCTTCCCCGCCATGGCCAAAGCCCTGTTGCCGCATTTGCGCGACAAGTCATCCGTGTTGACGCTGTCCTACCTGGGCGCAGAGCGCGCCGTGCCCAACTACAACACCATGGGTTTGGCCAAAGCGTCGCTCGAAGCGTCTGTGCGCTACTTGGCAGAAGCCATTGGCCGGTTACCAGATGGACGGGGCCTGCGAGCCAACGGCATCAGCGCCGGCCCGATCAAAACACTGGCTGCCAGCGGCATCAAAGACTTCGGCAAACTGCTGGGCACCGTCGCCGGTGCATCGCCCATCCGCCGCAACGTGACGATAGACGAAGTCGGCAACGCCGCCGCCTTCTTGCTGAGCGATTTGTCCAGCGGCATCACGTCCGAGATCATGTACGTCGATGGCGGCTACAGCCAAGGCGTCGGTGTCACGGCGGATCAAATTTAGGCTATCTTTAGTTATTTATTAATTTTAGGTGGGAAATATGACCTTAGCTGGCGTATTTATTGCCTAAGCTGCTATTAAAAGTATAGTAAATTACGTTTTATGAATTCAAGCAAACCCGTCCAATACATCGTCGCCTGCCTGTGCGCCGACTGGTGCGGTGCGTGCCGCGAGTACAAGCCGCTGTTCGATTCACTCGCCCGCAAATTCCCTAATATGCGGTTTTTATGGGTCGATGTGGAAGATGAAGCGGATTTGATTGACCCGATTGAGGTAGAAGATTTCCCAACGATTTTGATTGCTAATGACCAGAATCCGCTCTTTTTTGGAACAGTTTTGCCGCATGTTGAGACGCTGGAGCGGCTGATTCAGGACAAGATGACAGCTGGCGAACACGCTTCGGTCAAAGACGCAGCGGTCATCAAACTGGTGCGCAGTTTGCAAAACCAGCCCTGAACGATATGCATGGACGTTCAGCGCTGACGCCTTAACAAATCAATGTACAAAACGACGCAAGTTGTTACTTGCTTCTGCCGACATTTGAATCTAGCATGAGTCTCCCCAAGGAGTCGCATGAAACCAATAACCGACACTGCTTTTTACTGTTGTGGCGCGCGGATGCTGGATGCCGCGCAAGACAAACCAATTTGTGGAGACGACTATGCCAAATTGTTCATGTGCGCCCACGGCATGGCGGTTTTTGATCGATTCAAGACACTCGACCTGACAAACTCAAGCATGATTGTGCGGCACCGCATCATGGACGACATGCTTCGCCAACTGTTGTACGCCAACCATGATTTGAACGTGGTGACCATAGGCGCTGGATTTGACAGCCGACCCTACCGACTGCACGGTGGCAACTGGTTTGAGCTGGACGAGCCGGAACTGATCGCCTACAAGGATATTTTGCTGCCCAGCAACGAGTGCAGCAACCCCTTGCACCGCGAGCCGATCGACTTTGACACGGACGATCTGGTCGACAAACTGCTGCGGCTTCCCCGCAGCGGCCCCGTCGTTTTTGTTCTCGAAGGTGTTGTCATCTACCTGTGCGAGAACGACATCAAGAATCTGCTCGGCGAATTGGATTACGAATTCCCCCGGCATCGCCTGATGTGTGATCTGGTCAACCGCGAAATGGTCGATAAATACGGCCAGAGCCTGAGCAAGATGGTGACAGAGATGGGTGCGCCTTTTCAAACTGTAGACCACCCCGAGGCCATCTTCCTGCAAAGCGGCTACCATGCCCGAGAAGCGATTTCCGTGGTAGACGCCTCGGTTGATTTAGGCGTCAACATGGTGCCGAAGTTTTTCTGGCGCTCCTTCTTTCAGGCAGAAGTCACGGGAAATTCGGTGTGTATGTGGGAAAAGTGATTGGTAGCACTGCTTATTTCACCCACCCCCTCACGTTATCCCACAGTTGAATCGCTGGGCGCCAATATCAGTTGATCTAAATCTTAGGATTTCAGCGTTGTTAGTAACGTCACCAATTCGTGAATGTCTGTAAAACAATCAAAGCCGTTGTGTTCTGGTAACTTTTCGGCGCGTTCAATAGCAAAAAAACGCTGATCTTTGGTAGCTTCGTAAGTGCCCTTCTTGCCTTTTGTGTAGCTGGGCAGATGTTTTTGCAAACGCGCCAAAGCGTCATCTCGGTGCAGAGGTACTTGCACATCTTCAAAATGCAACAATAACCAAAGCTCAAAGCAAGGCACTGAAGTTATTGCAATAAATTTCACCTTCTTTCCAAGGTCATTCTTCAATTTGCTGTTTAAAGCTTTTGCCTTGTTACGTGCGTTGAAGTATTCTTCGTGCTCGTCGCGATCAAATACCGCATAAACCTTTTCAAAAGCCAGCTTTTGTATGCCTTTTCCTGAATTACCTTTTAAAAACAATTCTTCTGCAGATTTAACAACCTGCAATGGGCACGTCCCAAGCGAGCTATGTTGAACCTCTACATTCGCTGTATGAAGTCTATAAAACTGCTTGATTTCATTGAAATAATTAGGTTCAGTCTTGCTGCCCTCACAAACAATCAAAATACGATCATAGGGAGCACGTCTTCCCTTTTTTCTAATCAAATCCTTAGCTTGCCGTACACGAGGCGTATTGTCTTTACCCATTTACGAATGCTCAGCCGACTTTTTCAGCGCACTAGAAAAACTATCAAGCATAGGCACAGCGCCATACCTTCCCATCAAATAACCACGCTCTAACGCTTCGCCCTTTCTTGGACTGAACTCCGTTAGCGACGTAAGGGTTGTTGCATGGTCTGCGGCTTTCTCAGTGAACCAAACTTGATCTCTACGCAATAAACCCGATGCATCTAAGAGGGACGTATCGTGGGTTGTAAAAAGTAATTGAGCACCTTGAGTGTTTAAATCAGGATTGTGGAACATCTCGATAATGCGGCGTACAAGCAGTGGATGCAAACTGCTATCGAGCTCGTCGACAATCAGTGTTTTACCGTTTTGTAAAATATCAATGATTGGTCCGATTAAATTAAAAAATCTCTGGGTACCTTGTGATTCTTGTCCTAGTTCAAATGCTACTGCACGATCACCGCTTCGATGCGTAAAAAGCGGCATCATTACCTCACGATCTTCCCGCGTAGACTCAATAGTCCCATCTTCATTAAGTTTAAAACTTTGCTGAACACCAAGTCGCTTTACAAGACTGACATCATTAATGCCGACGTCAGCAGCTGTTATAAGCGCAACTACCTTATTACGAAGGGATTCAGTTTGCAGACAATTAACTGTTTGATCGGGCGTAAAAGAACTACCCATAGGCAGTACAACCATTTTTTCAGAAAACCAGCGATAAATAGGTAGTAGCTGTTCGCTATTGTGTTGAGCTGCCGTGGAAAGAAAAAGTGCATTGGGGCGTGTAGCTTTTTGCCAAACCTCTTTATCACCTTTTAAGTGATTGCTGTACGTGTATTTATCTTCATTCGCATCAACATCAAATTTTCGATAAAACCAAGCTTGTGGCTTAGGATTGACATAAACATGCAACCACTCTTCTGTGATTCGTTCCGCATTAAATGCGCAACCATATTGATGGCGGATGCCATTAAGTACAAAAGTAACTTCAAGTTCAGTGGGTTTAATCACACTGGCCAGTTCAAGCTTAAACGGTTGGAAGCCAAAAGGTTGCCCAGGCTTCATGCCTGTAAAAGAACTAGCAACTAAACTTTTTAGGTCTAAAAAAGCCAAAATCAGATTGCTTTTTCCACTCGCGTTAGCCCCATAAATGACCGCAGACCTAGTGATGCGGGGCGCTGCAAGCAAACCTGTTTCAATAAGGTTAGATGCAGCCAACTCTTTATCAGTCGTAGCCACGAAAGAAAGTCGTGCCTCATCACGAATGGAACGAAAGTTACTGACACTGAATTCGATAATCATGGTATTTTTAAATTAATAATTTGAATTATTGCATTAAATCCGCATTTTTTCTATTTATTTAATGTAAATAACCCTATTTCACCCACTTGCGCGCGTTATGCCACAATTGCAGCCACGGGCTATGCGCGCTGTTATCTAAGTTCGTCCAGCTCATCTGGATGTTGCGGAACACGCGCTCGGGGTGCGGCATCATGGCGGTGAAGCGGCCGTTTTGGGTGGTGACTGCGGTTAATCCGCCGGGGCTGCCGTTGGGGTTGAACGGGTATTGCGTCGTTGCTGCGCCGAAGTTGTCGGTGAAGCGCATGGCTTGGATGACGGATGCCAAGTTGCCGCGACCAGCTTTGGCGGGGTCAAAATTGGCGAAACCTTCACCATGCGCCACGGCAATCGGCAAACGGATGCCAGCCATGCCTGCTAGGAACAAGCTGGGTGACTCCAAAATCTCGACCATGCTCAAACGCGCCTCAAAACGCTCGCTTTGATTCGTCGTGAAGCGTGGCCAATGCTCGGCACCGGGGATGATTTGCGCCAATTCGGCAAACATCTGGCAGCCGTTGCAAACACCCAAGCCAAAGGTGTCAGATCGCGCAAAGAAGGCCTGGAACTGGTCGGACAGCACCGGGTTGAAGGTGATCGACCGAGCCCAGCCGATGCCCGCGCCCAGCGTGTCGCCGTAGCTGAAGCCGCCGCAGGCGACGATGCCGACGAAGTCTTTCAGGTTCGCCCTGCCGGTTTGCAGGTCGGTCATGTGGACGTCAAAGGCGTCAAAACCGGCTTCGGTGAAGCAATAGGCCATCTCGACATGCGAGTTGACGCCCTGCTCGCGTAGGATGGCGACTTTAGGGCGGGTCAGGTTCAGATTAACATTTGCTACATTATTAATAGCTGTATAGGTATATAATTCGCTGGCTACAGCCATATTTGATGCCATACTTGCATTGAATTGGACATGCAGGCCCGGATCAGCCGGCAAACCCGCTGCTGCGTGCTCGCTGTCGGCACAGTCTGGATTGTCGCGCAGTTTGGCGATTTTCCAGCTCACGCTGTCCCACACCTGGTGCAAATCATGCAGCGGCGCGCTGAACACGGCTTTGGCATCGCGCCAGACTTGCAGATGGCCTTTGCCAGCGTCGATTTCAGACGATGCTGGTCGTGTTTTGCCGATGAAGTGGCTGAATTTGCTCAAACCGTTTGAGCGCAAGGTGTCCATGATGGCGTTGCGCTCGGAGGTGCGAACTTGGATGACTGCGCCCAGCTCTTCGTTAAACAGTGCCTTCAACGTCAACTCCTCGCGCCGTGCGCTCACCTGCCCTGCCCAGTTTTTGCTGTCGCCCACTTCCATGCGGCTATCAGAAATGCCGTCACCTTCTAACACCAACATATCGACGTTCAAGCTCACACCCACGTGCCCCGCAAACGCCATCTCGGCCACGCAGGCCAGCAGGCCGCCGTCGCTCTTGTCGTGGTAGGCCAAAATCTGACGGTTTGTGCGTAACTGGTTGATGGCATTGACCAGATTGACCAAGTCCTTGGCATCGTCCAGATCCGGCACGCGGTCGCCAAACTGGTCAATCGTCTGCGCCAAAATGCTACCCGCCATGCGGTTTTGGCCTTTGCCGAGGTCGATCAGGATCAGCGTCGTGTCGGCTTCGGTCGCGTCCAGTTGTGGGGTCAAGGTGCCGCGCACATCGGCCAAAGTCGCAAAAGCGGTGACGATCAGGCTGACGGGTGACGTCACCTTCTTCGAGATATTCTCGCTGCCCCCGGCGGGGACTTTTTCTACCCAAGTCGTCCGCATGGAGAGCGAATCCTTACCCACCGGAATCGAAATCCCCAGCGCCGGGCACAGTTCCATGCCCACGGCTTTGACGGTTTCGTACAGCGCGGCATCCTCGCCCGCTTCGCCACAAGCCGCCATCCAGTTGGCGGACAGCTTGACACGGGACAGCTCAAACGGCGCGGCCAACAAATTGGTGATGGCTTCTGCCACGGCCATGCGGCCCGACGCAGGTGCATCCAGCGCGGCCAGCGGCGTGCGCTCGCCCATGCTCATGGCTTCGCCGGCGAAGCCTTTGTAGTCGGCCAGGGTCACGGCGCAATCGGCCACGGGCACTTGCCACGGGCCGACCATCGGGTCGCGGTGGGTGAAGCCGCCCACGGTGCGGTCGCCAATGGTGATGAGGAAGCGCTTGCTGGCGACGGTGGGATGCGCCAGCACGTCGATGACGGCTTTTTGCAGGTCTACGCCGGTCAGGTTCAGGGCGGGGATCTGGCGTTTGACCGTTTTGACGTCTCTTGTCATTTTGGGTGGTTTGCCGAGAAGTACATTCATCGGCATATTGACTGGGGATTCTGCGCCCTCGTCAGCCAAAACAAGCTGCTTCTCGTCGGTGGTCACGCCCACCACCGAAAACGGGCACCGCTCACGCTCACAAATCGCCTTGAACGCCTCCAAAGACTCAGGCGCAATCGCCATGACGTAGCGCTCCTGGCTCTCGTTGCACCAGATTTCTTTGGGTGCGAGGCCGGATTCTTCCAGCGGCACGGCGCGCAGGTCAAACCTTGCACCACGGCCGGCGTCATTGACCAACTCGGGGAAAGCGTTGGACAAACCGCCTGCGCCCACATCGTGAATGGCCAAAATCGGGTTATTCTCACCGGCTTGCCAACACTGGTTGATCACCTCTTGCGCACGGCGTTCGATTTCAGGGTTGCCGCGTTGTACGGAGTCAAAATCCAGCGAGGCTGCGTTGGAGCCCGTCGCCATCGAGCTGGCCGCGCTGCCGCCCATGCCGATACGCATGCCCGGGCCGCCGAGTTGGATCAGCAAGCTGCCGGCTGGGAAGAGGATTTTGTGGGTCAAGTCGCTGTCGATCACGCCCAGACCGCCCGCGATCATGATGGGTTTGTGGTAGCCGCGCTGAATTGTGTCGAAGCTGCTTGCAACGGATTGCTCAAACTCGCGGAAGTAGCCCAACAGGTTGGGACGACCAAACTCGTTGTTGAACGCCGCGCCACCCAGCGGGCCTTCGATCATGATTTGCAGTGGGCTGGCGATGTGTTCTGGCTTGCCGTAAGTGTTTGATTTGGTTGAGGTTTCAGCATCAAAATTCATTTTTGATACGGTAAAACCAGTCAAACCCGCTTTCGGCTTGGAGCCCCGCCCAGTCGCTCCCTCGTCTCGAATCTCACCGCCTGCACCGGTGGATGCACCGGCGAATGGGGAGATTGCGGTCGGGTGGTTGTGGGTTTCCACCTTCATCAGCACGTGCTGTAATTTGCTATTTTTTTGATAGCTTCTTAGGTAATGAATACGCTGGCTATCGTCATTTTTATACTCAAAATCGGCAAAGAACCGTTCAACAACACTGCCTTCCATCACGGAGGAGTTGTCCGAATACGCCACCACCATGTGCTGCGGATGCAGCTGGTGGGTATTGCGGATCATGCCAAACAGGCTTTTGTCCATCGCCACGCCGTCGATGATGAAGTTGGCGTTGAAGATTTTGTGGCGGCAGTGCTCGGAATTGGCCTGCGCGAACATCATCAGTTCGACGTCGCTGGGGTTGCGCTTCAAACCGGTGAAGGCGGTGACGAGGTAATCCATCTCGTCGTCCGCCAGTGCCAGACCGAATTCGGTGTTGGCTGCTTCTAAAGCTGCACGACCGCCTTTGAGCACGTCCACATGTGCCATGGGTGCTGCGTTGACGGTAGCAAACAAGCCAAGAGAGTCTTTGCGGTCAAACAGCACAGACTCGGTCATGCGGTCGTGTAAAAGCGCCACGACAGCTTGTAATTGCTCGGCCGAGAGGCTGGCTTTGCCTAGCAAGGAGTTTTTGAGCGTGATGGTGTATTCGGTCAAGCGCTCGATACGTTTGACAGCTAGACCGCAGTTGTGCGCAATGTCACTGGCTTTGGAGGCCCAGGGCGACACGGTGCCCAAGCGCGGTGCAACGATGATTTGCACAGAATTTGACTTCACATCAGCAGCCTGAGCAGGTTCGCCGTAGGTGAGCAAGGATTGCAGCTTCGCATTCAAAGCTGCGTCTGGCGCAATTTCCGAGGCTGCCAAATGCACAAATCGCGCGGATACGTGGCTGATTTTGTCATTGACTGCTTGCAGCTTGGGCAAAAGTTGTTGAATTCGAAAGGTGCTGAGTGCGTTGCCGCCCTCTAAAGTGCTGATAAAAGTGCTGACGTTAGGGTTCAAAATGTGAGCCAATGTTTGATATAAAGGTAAAAAACAACGCCTGATAACATTGTTGTGTTAGATTTTAACGGTCTTCATCGCAGCTAGTTCTCATAATTCATATTGCGTATGCGTTTTTAAAGTACAACCTAGCTCTTCAAATAGTTTGCAATATGTTTCAACTTGTATCATAATATAACAAATTACTTACATATTTATCGTAAAAGAAAATAGCAATGAACGAATTTGACACGAAAAATGAGCTTTCGGAATCAGATTGGATTGACAACCAGTCCATTGATCTGCTTTTAGAGCCGCGCAGGGGCACGACCAGTTTCGCTGCTTTGGCCATGGTCGTCATGGCGCTTCTGGTCTATGAACATATCAATCTTTGGTTGCTCTTGGGATGGTTGGGCGCGTCATTCGCCATCTTGTTCTACAGATACAGACTCAAAATGAGATGTGCACCGGAGATGGCTCATGCAACTGTTGCCAGCAAACGCACATTCATCAAAAAATACAGTTTTGCCTGGACTGCAAGTGCGTTTACCTGGGGTGCATCTGGCTGGCTATTTTTTGCCGATATTCCCGTTCAAAATCAATATATTGGCGCCATGATGCTGTTCGTTGTCGGTTTTGTAGGCGTGCTAAATCTGAATTCACAACGAAAAATTTCAGGCAAATTCATCAACGCTTTGATGGGCACGCAAGTGGCTGGCGGCCTCGCGTACATCGGGTTTATCGATAACGCCAATATTACGTCGCTTCAATGTGCACATCTGGCAAGCTTGTTGGTCGTTTGGTTGATCTTTCATATCGTCGACAACCGTTTTTACGTTTCATACCGCAGAAACTTGGCTCTGTATTATCAAAACAGCAGTTTGATCCAATCCTTAAACCGCAGAACGACACAGCTGGAGCAGGAAAAACAGGTCGCACTCCACGCCAATCAAGTGATCCAACGTTTTTACTCCAGTGCGGCACACGATATCCGCCAACCCGTGTATGCCTTGAAGGTGTATGCAGACCTGGCCATGGAAGACATCACTCAAGTGCCGCAGTTGCTGCCAAAAATAAACGCCTCTTGCAACGCTGTTGAAGCTTTGTTTTCGTCGCTGTTTGACTATGAAAAAATCAAGTCCGGCCTTATCAACGTGGTGCATGAAACTGTCGATATCGATGCGGTGGTCGAGGAAATAGAGCACAAATTTCGGCCACTGGCCAGGGCCAGAAATCTGCAGTTTCGCGTCAATTCCATTTCAGGTTTTTTGAACACCGATCAAGCGCTGATCCTGCGCATTTTGACCTGCTTTGTGACCAATGCCATCAAATACACCACCCGTGGTGGCCTGTTGCTGGCTGTACGCAAAACAAAGTCGTCGATTGATTTTGAAGTGTGGGACACGGGCTGCGGCATCGACAAAGAAAATCACGAGCTGATCTTTGAAGAGTTCTTTAAAGTTGGTGAACACGCCAACGCCGACGATGGTTTGGGCTTGGGCTTGAGTGTGGTCAAGCGTTTGTCTGAATTCGCAGAAAACTCCAGCATATCCATGCAATCACGCCTAAAGCGCGGCAGTGTGTTCAGGTTTGGCTTGCCGTTAAAAATATACACGCCGCCGCATTTTCAGCCAAGCATGATCAATCAAAAAATGAGGCCATTGGTTGTTGATCACGACTTCAACCTCAATGATTACTAGGATTTAAGCACGCAGAAACTTCAGCGTATCAAATTTTTCACGCACTACCGCTTCGGCATTCACGCCCCACCATTGCTGTGCGACAGTGGCGTACATTTGCCTGAAGTCAGTCGTGTAAAGCGCGTTCTGGTTGCCATCTAAACGGTTTAAGTCCGGCGCTTGGCCGTACATGCCTCCTCGCACAGCACCACCCGCAACAAAATGCGGCGCAGCGGTGCCATGATCGGTTCCGCCGGAACTGTTTTGCATGGCACGCCGACCAAATTCAGAAAAAGTCATCACCAGGGTTCTGTCCCACGCGCCAAGCTCGGTCAAAGCGCTCTTCAAGGCTGCCATGCCTTCGGCAAGCTGACGCAACAAATTGGCGTGTGTGTTTGGCTGATTTTGATGGGTATCAAAGCTGCCCAAAGTGAGGCAAATCACGGGAACACCAGCTGTTGGGTTGGCGCGCTGTGTTGCAACAACTTGCACAGCGGCAGCCACGCCGTTGCCAAACTGCCCCGTCGGAAACACGGTGGTGAAAGCGTATCTGTCGCCCTTCAGTCCATCCGCAGCCTGCGAAATTTCGTTTTCAACTTTCAGCAAGTAACGCAGCGCGGGGTTTTGAGTAGCGGTAGACAGCTCGTTCGCACGCGCCAAGCGAGATTGGTTGACGAAAGCAACAGGGTCGTTCAGCGAAACAGCTTTTGCGCCTGCCAAGGGGCCAAAATCGTTCATGCCGATCAAGACACCCTCAGCGGTGTATTTGCCTTTGCCGGCAAAGCCAGCTTGCATGCCCCGGGTAACCCAGCCATCGCTCAAGTATTCACTGGATTTTGACGAGGTATCCCAAATCTCAATCGATCGAAAATGCGACAAGTTCGCCTGTGGGTAGCCAACGCCTTGCACGATGGCCAGCTCGTTTTTCTCCCAAAAAGGCAACATGGCTTTCAGCTCTGGATGCAGCCCCACTTTGGCGTCGAGTTTGATCAATTCTTCGGGCTTGATGCCAATGGTATTGCGCAGTTGGTAATACGCATTGTCAGCGTAAGGTACAACCGTGTTGAGTCCATCGTTGCCGCCTTTGAGTTCAATCAAAATCAAAATGCGGTCTTGTACGCTGCTAGCACGGTTAGCTACTCCTTGCGCCCAGCCGGGTGCATGGGCAGATAACAGTGCTGCGCCAGTGGCGGTGCTGAAATTGCTTAGAAAGTCTCTTCTTTTCATGATGAACTCGCTTTTTATTTCAACTGGTAGGCCGGATCTAAGGTCAACGTCCGTAAATACGCCACGCCCACCGTGCCATTCGCTATATTTTGTGTAGCGTTTGAGGCAAGTAATACGCCGGCTAAGGTTGTTTTTGACGCATCATTTGGCACACCATCAGAGCGTCCGCCATAGGGTTTCAGAAACGCATCGGCATCCAGCGTCATTGCGGCTTCAGCCTTACCAACTTTAAACATAGCCATTCTTCCCATAGCCGGGTTCATAGCTGTATCTATGGATCTAAACAACTGCTGGGTGAAGTTTTTGCGCTCCAAAAGGGTGGTCGCATTGATCCAATCCGTATGTCCAGGCCAGCCTTTCACGTTCGGCGGCATCAACAAGTTTTGACCAAGTTGTGAGGTTTTCAGCACAAAAGGCATCACATCGCTATAACTAAAAGCAAACTGCCGAACCGTGCCGACGACCAAATCTACGGGTGATTTGATCAAGCTACCGCGGTTGCTCTCTGTCCAAAACGCATCTGTGGCGAATAAATCTGCCAACGCAGTGTCGATGGCATAGCCGCTTTGGGCAAAACGCTTGGCAATCCGCTTGATTTCCGTCTTGTCTGACGTGGGCGATACAAATTCTTTCCACAACTTACCGACGATGAACTCGCCACACGCTGCTTGCGCCAGCATGATATTGAGCACATCGTCACCGTTGAACAAGCCCACTTTTCCCAACACTGTTTTAGAGAAAATGTCGTGCGCTGGGGCACGGAATTTGAAGGTGAAATCATCCCTGTCCACGCTCCACCCCGTGAAGGCGCGGGCAACTTCTTTGATATCTTGCTCGTTGTAGCCGCCACCCTGGGTCGCTTCGCCAAGGGTGAACAACTCCATCACCTCGCGCGCAAAGTTTTCATTCGGCGCTTCACGGCGGCTGTTGGCAGCATCCAGATAAACCAGCATGGCGGGGTCTTTGGCAATGCCATGCAGCAAGCTTGCGAAGCTGCCCAGGGCATGGTTGCGAAACAGCAGGTGCTGCCGCCACATGGCTTGCGAGCGGACAACTTTTTGCTGCGAGGTGGCAAAGTGGTTGTGCCAAAACAGCACCATGCGCTCTGCCAGTGGGTTGGGTGTCTCCAGCATTTCGCGCATCCACCACGCTTTCATCTCCAGGCCCTCAGTCAGTTGCTGGCGGCGCTGCTCTTGCCGCTCATCCACCGTTTTAAGCTGGTTGGCAGGCGCGGGGGGTGGCTGGCTTACAAATGCGGGCGGTGGGTATTTGGGTTTTGACGCGAGTGCTGAGGTAATGATGTCGGCAACCGCTGTTTGAGCCGGCTTGCCGACCAGCTTGTCAACCTCAGCCTGTGTAGGCGCAAAACCTGTTCGAACCAACAGGTGTCGCGCCTGCTGGTGAGTCAATTGCGTATTAAATTGAGTATTGATCAGCATCTTTTTTTGAACGTATGATCCCCGTCATTGGCTGACAGTATTTACCCCAAACCCATACAAAACCAGGTCGGTTTTGTAAATTTTCGGTAAATATGACGACATCTCTAATCTGCGTTTTTCCGCTGCAACAAAACCGCCTCAACCAGTGAAAAATCATCCGGATACGTCACTTTGAAATTCTGCGAGCTGCCTCTGACAAGCTTGGGCGCATGGCCTAGTCGCTCCATCGCGCTGGATTCGTCGGTAATTAAGGCATTAGAAGTATCGGACAAATCGCCAGCCGCGTTCAAAGCTTCCAAAAGCGCGCCAATTTTGAACATTTGCGGCGTTTGCGCCAGCCATTTGTCACTACGCCCAAGCGTTGCCGCTACTCTACCCGATTGGTTGCCTGATTGTTCGCTTTTCAAAGTGTCAGACAGCGGCAGCGCCAGCAAACCACCCACAGCATCGTCCTTGCAGGCATCGATCAAGGCGTTGATTTGCTCAGGCGTTATCAGGCAGCGGGCGGCGTCATGCACCAAAACCCAGTCAGCAGCCGCTGCACCGTGCTCCAACAGTGAATTTAACCCCTTAAAAACGGTTGAAGCCCGCGTATTTCCTGCCTGAGCAGCCATTAAAAAATGAGTACTTTTAAGTATTTTAGGCAGTTGATCGTCCTCTTTGGCGACAACAACCATCACGCCTGCCAAGCGCTGCACTGCTGCAAAAGCCGCCAAAGTGTGCATCACCATCGGCTTGCCTGCGATAACGCGATATTGCTTAGGAACATCGTTTTGGTCACTCTGCGCACGTGAACCGCTACCGCCACAGGGAATAAGCGCCCAAAGTTTGGCTGTCTTTTTGTGGTTGTTTTCAGCGTGTTGCGGGTTTGTCATGAGGGCTATTCTAAAATGCAATGCTGTACAAAGTGACACCGATTTAGATATTCATGGATTTACCCAAGCTCTCCCTAGGCAAACGCTACACCCTGCCCCGCTCCATTGGGTCGTCTGATGCGCTGCTGTTGGCCAAATTAGCCCAGCGCGACAAGGCGGCCAAGCGGCTGACAGCCATCGTCACCTCCGACGCCACTGACGCCCAGCGCTTGATGCACGAAATCGCCTTTTTCGCCCCAGAAGTGCGCCTGACCCTGTTCCCCGACTGGGAAACCCTGCCTTACGACTCGTTTTCGCCGCACCAAGACCTGATCAGCGAACGCCTCGCAACCCTATGGCGCATCAGCCAGCGCGACAAAGACAGCGGCGCTGACGTCGTCATCGTCCCCGCGACCACGGCTTTGTACCGACTTGCCCCGCCCAGCTTTTTAGCCGGCTACACCTTTGCCTTCAAAACCAAGCAAAAGCTGGACGAAGCCAAATTCAAAGCGCAGTTGACGCTGGCGGGCTACAACCACGTCAGCCAGGTGGTCAGCCCCGGTGAATATGCCGTGCGCGGTGGTTTGATCGATTTGTTCCCCATGGGCTCGCTGGTGCCGTATCGCGTCGATCTGTTTGATGACGAGATCGACAGCATCCGCACCTTTGACCCAGACACCCAGCGTAGCCTCTACCCCGTGCCCGAGGTGCGTCTGCTACCGGGGCGCGAGTTTCCGATGGACAACGACGCCCGCACCAAGTTCCGCAGCCGCTGGCGTGAACTGGTCGAAGGCGATCCGACCAAAAGCCGTGTTTACAAAGACATTGGCAATGGCGTGGCGACGGCGGGTATTGAGTATTATTTGCCGCTGTTTTTTGAGGAAACGGCGACGGTTTTTGACTATTTAGCCGGCCAAGGTAACGCCGTCGATGCAGCAACGGTCGTATTACACGGCGATTTAGAACCCGCTTTCCAGCGCTTTTGGCAAGACACCAAAGACCGCTACCGTTTGGTGCAAGGCGACCCAGACCGCCCTGCGCTGCCGCCCGAAACTCTGTTTTTAAGTGCTGAGCAGTTTTACGCACGCGCCAATGATTTTGCGCAACTCGCCATCAAAGCAGCGTCACCCGATGCGCCCAACGAAGCCGCGTTCGCTGAATTCGGCAGCTTGCCCGATTTATCTGTCGTGCGTGGCGCAGAAGAGCCGTTAGCCAAACTCAAATCGCACGCTGCGAACTCACCGCATCGCATTCTGATATTGGCAGAATCAGAGGGCAGACGCGAAAGTTTGCTCGATTTCCTGCGTGCCAGCAACTTTTCCGTCCCGGTTTTTGACAGTTTGGAAGACTTCCAAACCAGCTCTGAAAAACTCGGCATTGCGACCTCAGGCTTGAATGTCGGCTTCAGCTGGCTGGCTGAAGGCATTGATTTAGTCACCGAAACCGAGCTGTTTGCCGCAGGTAGCGTCACCCGCCGCCGCAAAAAGCAGGAACAAGTCAGCGACGTTGAAGCGCTGATCAAGGATTTGTCAGAGCTGAACGTGGGCGACCCCGTGGTGCATTCCGCGCATGGCATTGGGCGCTATCGGGGGTTGATCAACCTGGATTTAGGCCCGAGTAAAAACGCCGATGGTACTTTGTCCAACGTGCTCGCAGCTACCGTGCAAGAGTATTTGCACCTGGAATATGCCGACAAAGCCACGCTGTACGTGCCCGTCAGCCAGTTGCATCACATCAGCCGCTACACCGGCGTCAGCGCCGACGAAGCGCCGCTGCACCGCCTTGGCTCGCCCCAGTGGGACAAAGCCAAACGCAAAGCCGCCGAGCAAATCCGCGACTCCGCCGCCGAGCTGCTCAACATCTACGCCCGCCGCGCCGCCCGTGAAGGCCACGCCTTCCGCTACTCGCCGCAGGACTACGAAACCTTTGCCAACGACTTCGGCTTTGAGGAAACGGCTGACCAGCGCGCCGCCATCCATTGCGTGATTCAAGACATGATCAGCCCGCGCCCGATGGACCGCCTGATTTGCGGCGATGTGGGCTTTGGCAAAACCGAGGTCGCCCTGCGTGCCGCCTTCATTGCCATCACTGGCGGCAAACAGGTCGCCATACTTGCACCGACGACGCTGTTGGCTGAACAACATTACCAAACTTTGGTCGATAGATTCGCCAAATGGCCGGTCAAAGTGGCGGAGATGAGCCGTTTCCGCTCCGCCAAAGAAATCACATCCGCTATCAAAGGAATAGCAGATGGAACAATCGATATAGTGGTCGGCACGCATAAACTGCTCAGCAAAGACGTACATTTTCAACGGCTGGGCTTGCTCGTTATCGACGAAGAGCACCGTTTCGGCGTGCGCCACAAAGAAACCATGAAAGCCATGCGGGCGGAGATCGATGTACTGACGCTGACCGCCACGCCGATTCCCCGCACGCTGGGCATGGCACTGGAAGGCTTGCGCGACCTGAGCGTCATCGCCACCGCCCCGCAGCGCCGTTTGGCGATCAAAACCTTTGTGCGTACCGAGAGCAACGGCGTGATCCGTGAAGCCGTGCTGCGTGAGCTAAAACGCGGCGGGCAGGTCTACTTCTTGCACAACGAAGTGGATACCATCCAGAACCGCAAGGAGCGGCTGGAAGAAATCTTGCCCGAAGCCCGCATCGCCATCGCCCACGGCCAGATGCCCGAGCGCGAGCTGGAGCGGGTGATGAAAGACTTTGTCGCCCAGCGTTACAACCTGCTGCTGTGCTCCACCATCATCGAAACCGGCATCGACGTGCCGACGGCCAACACGATTGTGATGGCGCGCGCCGACAAGTTTGGCCTTGCGCAACTGCATCAACTACGTGGCCGCGTCGGTCGCAGCCACCACCAAGCGTATGCGTATTTGATGGTGCCTGATCTGGAGGGTTTGACGAAACAAGCCAGTCAGCGTTTGGAGGCAATCCAGCAAATGGAAGAGCTGGGCTCGGGTTTTTACCTCGCCATGCATGACTTGGAAATTCGCGGTACGGGTGAAGTTTTGGGTGAAAACCAGTC
>JANMTB010000055.1:0-2653 GCA_031390045.1 Polaromonas sp. | reverse complement strand
TGATGTTGAATTGGTATGTGGTGCACCGAAAAAACAAGCGCCTAACGCCGGTTGCGCAGGCCTTCAGGAGCTTTTTGATGAACGACAGCGCGGCGCTGATTGAGCAGGCAGTCGGTTACCGGCCCAGATAAGGTCTGTGCAGTTTTGCGGGGACTTATTCAACGCTTGCTTCGACGACCACATGGCCGCCGGTGGGCAGCCGATCTGGCTGGAAGTCGCGTAAGCTAGCGGCGGCACAGTAAACGCCTCATGTTTCCCTTTTTTCAGAGGGGAAGGCGCACACGGGCTTTGCCGTTAAAATTCAGGGTTTCCCCTTAAAGCAATATCCTTTCGAATTTTGGAGCACCTCCCTCATGGCTGATCACAACCTCATGGCGAATGCCATTCGCGCACTTGCAATGGACGCCGTCCAACAAGCCAATTCCGGCCACCCGGGCGCGCCCATGGGCATGGCCGATATGGCCGTCGCGCTCTGGTCAGACCACTTGAAGCACAACCCGACCAACCCAAACTGGGCGAACCGCGACCGTTTTGTGCTTTCCAACGGCCACGCTTCCATGCTGAATTACGCCGTATTGCACCTGACCGGCTACAAATTGCCGATGGCCGAATTGAAAAACTTCCGCCAATTGCACAGCAAAACCGCTGGTCACCCTGAAGTAGGCGTGACACCGGGCGTAGAAACCACCACCGGCCCGCTCGGCCAAGGCATCACCAATGCAGTGGGCATGGCGCTGGCTGAGAAATTGCTCGCTAAAGAGTTCAACCGCACGGTAAGTGATGAAGTCAATGGTGAAACGAAGCTCAACATCGTCAACCACCACACCTACACCTTCATGGGCGACGGCTGCTTGATGGAAGGCATCAGCCACGAAGCCATCGCCTTAGCTGGTGCGTGGAAGCTGAGCAAACTGATCGCCCTGTACGACGACAACGGCATCTCCATCGACGGCCAAGTCGCCCCGTGGTTCATCGATAACACGGCTTTGCGCTTCGCCGCCTGCGGCTGGAACGTGATTGGCCCGATTGATGGCCACAGCGCCGCTGCCGTCAGCCAAGCCATCACAGACGCCAAAACCAGTGCCGACAAACCGACCATCATCATCTGCAAAACCCGCATCGGCCAAGGCAGCCCCAACCGCGCCAATACCGCCAAAGCCCACGGCGAGCCGCTAGGCGCAGAAGAAATCAAGCTAACCCGCGAATCCATTGGCTGGAACTACCCACCCTTCACGATCCCGAAAGAAGTCTACGCCGACTGGGACGCCAAAGCCGCTGGCAAAGCCAACGAGCAAGCTTGGAACGACACCTTTGCCGCCTACAAAGCCCAATTCCCCGACCTCGCCAAAGAATTCGTGCGCCGCATGAAGGGCGATTTACCGAAGAACTTCAACCAAATCGCGTTTGACACCGTCGTCGCGGCTCACACCAAGGCGGAAACTGTGGCGTCGCGCAAAGCGTCTCAACTCGCACTCGAATCATACACAGCAGCTTTGCCCGAAATGCTGGGCGGCTCGGCGGATTTGACCGGCTCCAACCTGACCAACACCAAGTCAACGCCTAGCTTGCGTTTTGACCTGAATGGCGATGTCGTCGTCAACGAGGCTGCGAACGGTCAAATGGTGGGCGGCCGCCACATCAACTACGGCGTGCGTGAGTTCGGCATGGCCGCCATCATGAACGGCATGGCGCTTCACGGTGGCTACATCCCTTACGGTGGCACGTTTTTGACCTTCAGCGACTACTCGCGCAACGCCATCCGCATGGCCGCGCTGATGAAGCTGCGCGTCATCCACGTCTTCACCCACGACAGCATCGGTTTGGGCGAAGACGGCCCGACACACCAGTCCATCGAGCACGCCGCCAGCCTGCGCTTGATTCCGAATTTGGACGTTTGGCGTCCGGGTGACACGGCTGAAACCGCTGTGGCCTGGGCGGTGGCCTTGCAAAACAAGACAAAGCCGACTGCCTTGCTTTTGAGCCGTCAAAACATCGCCTACATCCCAAAAACCAACCTTGAAGAGATCAACAAAGGCGCTTACGTGCTGTCCGTGCCTCGCGATGTGGGCTTGAACAAAGCTGCGCAAGCGGTGATTATTGCAACTGGCTCTGAAGTTCAGTTGGCGATTGCTGCACAGAAGCTTCTTGCTACTAAAAAAATAGCTGTTCAGGTCGTTTCTATGCCGAGTAATACGACATTTGACCGCCAATCCACCGAATACAAAACATCTGTTCTACCCACCAAACTGCCCCGCATCGCGGTGGAAATGGGCGTTAGTGACGGCTGGTGGAAATACGGTTGCGCAGCAGTCGTCGGCATCGACACTTACGGCGAATCAGCCCCAGCGCCAGAGTTGTTCAAGCACTTTGGCTTCACAGCAGAAAATGTTGCTGCGACAGTGCAAAAAGTTTTGTCTAAAAAATAACCCATTTTTATCAATTTTTAAATAATTTTTAACTTCTAGGAACCTTTAAGGAATCACCATGACCATCAAAATCGGCATCAACGGCTTTGGCCGCATCGGACGCAACGTGTTTCGCTCAGCGATCCAAAGTTTCAGCGACATCGAAATCGTCGGCATCAACGACTTGTTAGAGCCAGAATACCTGGCCTACATGCTGCAATACGACTCGGTACACGGCCGTTTCAAAG
>JANMTB010000024.1:0-14889 GCA_031390045.1 Polaromonas sp. | reverse complement strand
AAAGCATCCATTTGCTCAACGCCGACGTTGACCAACTCAAAGCCGCTCTTCGCAGCCAAGGCGATCATTTCAGGGTCTTTGTTCAACGCAGCCCAGTGGTCAGATAAGCGTTTTTTCGCTTCTGCTGACGTAGATTTTGGCACACCAATGCCACGGTAGGCACCATCCACCCAATCCACACCGAGTTCTTTGAAAGTCGGGACGTCTGGCATCAGCGGGTGGCGTTTATCCATCGCTACGGCCAAGGGGCGCACTCGTCCCTTGTTGTTGATAGCGAAAGCGGTGTAAGTCATGGCACCGTCGACTTGAGCACCAAGGACAGACGTCGCCATGTCTCCAGTGCCCTTGAAGGGGATATACACGGTTTTGACGCCGAATGCGGCATTCATACGCTCATGCGCAGCATGGTTGGCCGAGTTCAGCCCCGAGCCGCCTAGGCTGATTTTGTCGGGCGTGGCTTTAGCAGCCTTGATGAAATCAGCAAAGTTTTTGATAGCGCTTTGCTCAGGCACGACCAAAATATCGGGCGTGTAGTGAAACCAAAAAACGGGCGTGATGTCTGCCGTTTTGTACTGCACTTGCCCCTCCAGCGGTTGAAACACGATGTGCGGCAGGTTCACGCCGACGATGTTTTGACCATCACCGGGTAGCTGGTTCATCTGCCCCCACATCAGCGCGCCACCTGCGCCAGCCTTATATTGGATGACGGTGTCTATCGCAGGACATTTCTTTTTCATCACGATTTGCTGATGACGGGCCGACAAATCAGACTCGCCACCGGGTGGGAAGGCTTGGTAATACAAGAAGTTTTTATCTGGGCAAGCCTGTGCCAACGCCAGCGATGACGTTAACGCGAGAAGCAGTACAGTTGCTAGTTTTTTCATGTTGTCTCCTTGGTTTTTATCGAAATACTCACTGAAATAATATAAGCGCTACCTTGCCATCACGCAATTAGTGAACACACTGCTGCTGTCACCTGCGCGGTAGTTGCTTTGCCGCCCAAATCGCCCGTATGCAAAGTTTTGTCAGCCGTGACTTGCTCAATCACCGCCATCAGCTTGGCCGCTGCTGCCGTTTCGCCCAAATGCTCCAGCAGCATGACGCAACTCCAAAACGTGCCAATCGGATTTGCCAAACCTTTGCCCATGATGTCAAACGCCGATCCGTGAATCGGTTCAAACATGCTGGGGTAGCGGCGCTCAGGGTCGATATTGCCAGTCGGCGCAATGCCCAAGCTGCCTGCCAGCGCGGCTGCCAAGTCACTCAAGATATCGGCATGCAAATTGGTAGCGACCAATGTGTCTAGCGTCGCGGGGCGGTTCACCATACGGTCGGTAGCGGCGTCTACCAGCACTTTGTCCCACGTCACAGCGGGAAATTCTAGGCTGATTTGCAGGGCAATTTCGTCCCACATCACCATGGCATGGCGTTGCGCATTGGACTTGGTCACCACGGTGAGTAGTTTGCGTGGGCGCGATTCGGCCAGTTTGAAGGCGAAACGCATGATGCGCTCCACGCCAGCGCGGGTCATCATGCTCACATCGGTCGCCACCTCAATCGGGTGGCCTTGGTGCGCACGACCGCCCACGCCAGAGTATTCGCCCTCAGAGTTTTCACGCACGATGACCCAGTTCAAGTCTTCGGATTTGCACTTTTTCAGCGGCGATTCAATGCCCGGCAAAATCCGCGTGGGGCGCACATTGGCGTATTGGTCAAAGCCTTGGCAGATTTTTAGGCGCAAGCCCCACAGGGTGATGTGGTCTGGAATATCCGGATCGCCCGCCGAACCAAACAAAATCGCGTCCTTTTGACGCAGCGGTTCCAAGCCGTCCTTAGGCATCATCTCGCCGTAAGCGCGGTACCAGTCGCCACCCCAGCCGAAGTTTTCGAATTCAAAGTTAAAGGTTTTGCTGGCTGCGGCCAAGGCTTGCAACACGGTTTGCCCTGCGGGAATCACTTCTTTGCCAATGCCGTCGCCCGGGATGCAGGCTATTTTGTAGGTTTTCATGAGGAATATGTGCGTATTTTTAATTGAGAGAAAGCGTAATTTTATGCATTGTAATAAGAAACTAATCTCTTAAAATGATCTCATTGTTTACTTAAAATTAATAATAAAACTGACATGACGCTTATCTCCGCCCCGTCCGAAATGGCGTTTTTCAGCCTGCTGGCCAGCAAAGGCAGCTTTTCCGCCACTGCCCTTGAGTTGGGTATTTCCAAACCCGCCATTAGCAAACGATTGGCGACGCTAGAAGCACGGCTTGGCGTACAACTCTTGACGCGCACGACGCGACGCAGCGGTTTGACGGCGGAA
Organism: Polaromonas sp.; assembly: GCA_031390045.1. Taxonomy (GTDB): domain Bacteria; phylum Pseudomonadota; class Gammaproteobacteria; order Burkholderiales; family Burkholderiaceae_C; genus Aalborgiella. The sequence goes on along the minus strand of JANMTB010000024.1, from coordinate 12,575 downwards.
GGTGAAATCTACCTTGCGCATGCGCGGCGCATTTTGGCGGATATTGCCGATATGGAACAGCAAGTCGCCAGCACCCTGTCCGTGCCCAAAGGTTTGCTGCGCGTCAACGCCACGCTGGGCTTTGGCCGCAGCCACATTGCACCACTAATCTCTGAATTCGTCAAAACCCAGCCCGATGTGCAGGTTCAATTGCAATTAACTGTGAACCCACCCCTGATCAGCGACGACGTGTTTGACGTCTGCATCCGCTTCGGCGAGCCGCCCGACACCCGAGTGGTTGCGAGGCGCATTGCCGCGAACCGCCGCCTGATTTGCGCCGCCCCCGCCTACCTAGAGCGTCAAGGCACGCCGAAAACGCCGGCTGAACTGGCTGCGCACAACTGCATCGGCATTCGCCAAGGCGACGAGTCTTACGGCACCTGGCAGCTGAGCGCAGGCTCGAAAACCGAAAGCTTCAAAGTACGCGGCAATTTGAGCACTAACGATGGCGAAATCGCCGTGAATTGGGCATTGGCGGGGCATGGTTTGCTGCTGCGCGCCGAATGGGACGTCGCCAAATACCTGCGCAGTGGCCGCTTGGTGCAAGTGCTCAACACCTACCAAACCCCACCCGCCGACATCTACGCCACCTACCCCCAACGCCACCAAACCGCAGCGCGCGTGCGGGCGTTTGTGGACTTTTTAGTGGTGAAGTTTGCGCAAGCTTCACCATTAGGATGATTTAGCTTGCATATATAGTTAAAATTATAAAAAAAAATGGCTGTAGCCGGCGTATTTATTGCCTAGACCGCTATAAATTATATAGCAAAATAGCCATCTCGAAGCAAATTACAACCCTATTGCCGCCATGCCTGCGCGGGCGATTTGAGCGTCTTCGGAGGATTTGACGCCGCTGACGCCGACTGCACCAATACATTGGCCGTCTTTCATGATCGGTACGCCGCCTTCTAGCATGCCTTTGATCGTCGGTGCGCTCAAAAATGACATGCGACCGCCGTTAATGGTATCTTCGTAGACTTTGCTTTCGCGGCGACCCAGCGCAGCAGTATTGGCCTTAGCAGGTGCGATGTGGGCAGAAATGGCCGGTGCGCCGTCTAAACGCTGGAAATGCAGCAAATGACCGCCATCGTCAACGATGGCGATGCTGACTGCCCAATTGTTTTTAAGCGCTTCTGCTTCGGCAGCAGCGGCGATGAGTTTGAGGTCTGTGCTCTCTAGAGTGTGTTTGGTTTTCATGCGCCCATTCTACGTAAATAAAGGAGTGTTTCTCTCTAAAAATCTTCAACTTAACCAAAGATTCTCCAATAATTTGTAGGATATTTGGCAAAGCACTTGATTTTGACAAAAAACCCCTAAAATTCGCTTTATCTGCATCTTTGCAGCATTTATAGGAGTAATGGCTATGACTGAACAAATTCTCAACAACACCGGCTTCGGCACGGGCGTTAACCTGCAAGAACGCAACCGTGTGCTGCGCAACACTTATTGGCTGCTTGCACTAAGCCTGATTCCAAGTGTGCTGGGTGCCTGGCTGGGCGTGAGCACTGGCATCACCAAAGCATTTATGGGCGGTTGGATGGGTATCGTTGTTTTCTTGGGCGGCGCATTTGCTTTTATGTACGCAATTGAAAAGACTAAAAACTCTGCTGCTGGCGTTCCAGTACTTCTCGCCTTCACGTTTTTCATGGGCTTGATGATTTCTGGCTTGATCGCCCGCGTGCTAGGCTTTAAAAATGGTCCTTCACTCATCATGACGGCATTTGGCGGCACAGCTGGCGTGTTTTTCGTCATGGCTTCACTAGCAACTGTCATCAAGCGCGATTTGAGCGGCATGGGCAAGTGGCTGTTTGTTGGCGCGATTGTGCTGATGGTTGGCTCAATCATTGGCATCTTGGTAGGCTCTTCAGCTGCCATGATTGCTGTGTCTGTCGCCGCAATAGGTATTTTTAGCGCTTACATGTTGTATGACATCAAGCAAATTATCGACGGTGGCGAGACGAACTACATCAGCGCAACACTGTCTTTGTATTTGGACATCTTTAACGTGTTCCAAAGCTTGTTGGCACTCTTAGGCATTTTTGGTGGCGAAAAGGATTAAATCTTACCTGCTCCCTTCGAAAAGGAGTCTTCGGACTCCTTTTTTATTTTATTTTGGAGAATACTTATGTGGAAACTTGGCGTACTGTGGTGGAAGTTTAAAAAAGAACTTTTAATGCTCTGGGCCATGCTACGCAACCCAGCTGCGCCTGGGCTGGCAAAGCTCGTAGCGCTTTTAGCAGCGGTTTATATCATCAGCCCTGTAGATTTGGTGCCCGATGTGATTCCGATTTTGGGTTGGATTGACGATGGCGTCATTTCCATCTTGCTCTTCAAACTCGCGCTCAAACTCTTACCCAAAGAAATGTACGAGAGCTTAAAAGCGCAGTTTGAGAAAAAAGGCGGCAAAGTAGATGGTGCGGTTTTTACGAAATCAGAAACTACGAAAGCCAAGGTTGACGACGTGGTGGATGTAAAAGCTAAATAGTCAAATCAAATAGCTGTACAAGCATAGGTTAATTGGACGCTGCCTGTGACGGGCAAGTTCGGTATGGCGATGCCAGCCCCCGTTAAATTGCCTATGTTGAATGGGCCAGCAGAGCACGTTGCACCGCCAGAGGGTGTGCATGTTACTAAAGTGGCTCCTGGGCAATTGAGGCCGGCGCCAACCACGTCGGTAACCACAGCGCCATTTGCCGCTGATGGTCCATTGTTGGTCAGCGTGACAACATAGCTATTGGTGCTACCAGAAGATGTGATGGCTTTGCCGTCAGTTTTCGTAATCACCAGCGAAGCGGCGCAGTTCATTGTGGTGCTAACGGTGCTGGTGTTGTCTGTAGTCACTATTTCACCAATCGCCGCATTGCTGAGCACCGCTGTGTTATTGACCGGACCGGGGCATGATGCCAAGGTCACGCGGACAGGGGCACTGATGGTCGCCATGGTCACAGGAGTCACATTGCCAGCCGCGATATTGCCTGCTGCAGCATTACGCGTGCAAGTGAAGCTGGCATCACCAACAGCGCCTGTACAGGCCCAGCTTGCGGCTTCTGTACCAGTAATGGTTGGCGGACTAGCTAGCGTCATACCTGCAGGTAATGTGTCGGTCACGGTATAAGGCGCTCCCAAAAGTGCAGAAACCGTTGTAGGTGTGGTCTGATCAGTCGCATATGTCAAACCTTGAACAGCTCGCCCAACATTGCTAACAACAACGGTATACGTACCGCCAACAGCAGTGTCGGCTGGTACAAATGTGCCAGAGTTTGTTTTTACCACAAGTAAATCGGCTAACAGCGTAACGTTTTCGCCACCAAGGCCGGCATCTAAGCCACTATAGTTACTACCCAAAACATTGGTACCAGCGACAGACCCCGTTTGGTAAGTATTGTTGGTTGTACCACCCACCTGTGCACCTGCGCGATTTGCGGTGTTGTTAGTGAAGGCGGTAATTTCACGTCCAGCCACGCTGCGAGTCGGATCAATGTATTTAACACCTGCTGGGTTATGGAAAACTCCCGCAGGCGCAGATGCTGGAATATTGACAGTAAATGTCAGTGTAGCTGTGCCATTACCTGGAATCGTCACATTGCTCCAAACTGGGGCAGCAGCAGGCGCACCGTTCACTGCCAAATTAGCAACAGCGCCTGGACCACCTGCAACAGCTGGGGTGCCGGGTGTAGCACCCTCAACAAAACCGCCCAAAACTGACCCAGATAAAGGAGGCGCAAATGTGATGGCGCCTGTGGAGGCAAATGTCCAGCCCGGCGGCAGGGTATTGTCAACAAAATCTGCGCCCGTAACAAAACCAGCCGAAGAATTTGTCGCGGTGATGGTGTACGTGGCTGTTGTAGCGCCAGAAACAGAAATCGTTGGCGTTGACGTCGTTTTCACAACCGCAATATTGGGCAAGCAAGCATTAGGAGCAGCTGTGCCAGCAGGAATACCTAAAGCATTGTTTGCGCCGCCATTGCCGGGCAATGAACTGTAGCTATTGGCAATGGCATCGCCACCGTTGTCAGCATCAACGCCATTTGCGCCCCCTGTCAGTGTGTTAGTAGTGGTGACACCCAAAGTACCCACGAAACCGCCGCCGCCGCCACCGCCAGGGCCATGGTCAAAATAGTTTGAATCTCCACCTTTGCCTCCAACGACGGAGACTGGAATAGCTGAGGCGCTAGATGCAGCTTGAATCAACACAGAGCCGCCAGCACCAGCTCCCCCGGCGGCTTCTGAGCCGCCATTCGTACTATAAGCATCGTAGCCATTTGCAACAACGCTACCTGCTGCCACAGTAATGTTGCTAGCACGCAAAATGACGATACCACCGCCTGATGCTCCGCTAGAACTGATCGGTCCTGCCGCACCAGAGAAAGTATTTGTCTTACCGAGATTGGTCACAGGACTAGTCGGTGGGTAAGTTGTTATTGAATTTGCACTCCCGTTGTTGTTGGTGCTACCAGCACCGCCGCCGCCGCCTAAATAGGCTTTAGTTGAAGAGTTGGTTAGCGCATTGCCGCCAAAGCCACCCGCTAGGTTATTGATACTCCAAGAATTACCACCACGACCACCCGCACCCGCATTACTGCCGCCACCGCCGCCAGAGTTATATTGGTTGTTACCTGTTGCAGGTGCACCGTCATTACCACCACCTCCAGCATTACCGCTAGCAGCTTGACCCGCAGTCCCCGCAGCATACAAACCACTGGTATAGACCACGGGAGCAACCACGCCGCTAAAGACTTGATTCGGCACGCCATTGGTGCCCTCGCCCTTCAATGCGCCATTCATAGTAGTTAAAACGGGGTTGTAGTTCGCATCATTGAACAAACCACCTGCTCTGTTACCTGTACCGTTGATACCAAATGCGCCTCTAAAACCTCTGCCGCTTGCATTCACCGTGCCGTTTAAAGCCAATGTGCCCGCCACATCAATCGCAAACACACCGCCCGTACCCTGCCCCGTAGCAGTATTGATCGTCCAAGCGATCGGCGACAAGGTGCCTGTGATGGTTGCACTAGAGTATTGCGGAACGCGAATAACTTGATATGTCTGGAGCGTGGTACCTGCAAAGCTTTGCGCATAGCTGTTAACCAAACCGCTGGCTAGAGTAACTGCTCCTCCAGACACGGATGCTACTTGCGCATATTCGAAATTACCCTCTAAAGAACCCGATGAATCCTGCATTTGAATGATCAAAATCAAATCACCTGTTGCTAAAGGTGTAGGGCCAATTCCGGTACCTAAACTCAACGTTGTGGTGCCTGGACCAGGCGAAGAGGCCGCGGCCGGGGGGAAGTAGGTATTCACGCCTGCAGTTATCGAGCCAATACCATCTTTGCCAGGTATGCCACAAGTCAAGGCTAAAGCGGATTGGCTGAAAACCAGAGCAAAACAAAAAGACCACAAAAGTAACAGGGGGGTTTTCATACGTAACATTATGCAATAGATTACAATTTGGAAAGTGTGATTTAAGTCATATTCGATATCGTTGATACTTAGATTTGGTGAGTCAAATATTTAAGACATACGCAAATCAAACACCGCAATCGACTCAACATGCGCGGTGTGCGGGAACATGTTCACCACCCCCGCTGCTGTGCAGGTGTAGCCCGCTTCATTGACCAACAATCCCGCATCACGCGCCAAGGTGGCTGGATTGCAACTGACGTAGACAATACGCTTCGGTGGTTGCCAATTTTTGACACCTTCAGACGGGTCTTCAATCGTTGGATTCGTAGCTTGCGTGACCAATTCAACCAAGGCTTTGACCAGTGCAAACGCACCTTCACGCGGTGGGTCCATCAGCCATTTTTCAGAGATTCCATCCGCTGCCAACACAGAACCGGTGATTTCAAACAGATTACGTACTACAAAATTAGTAGCATTTAAGGCAATAGATACGCCGGATAAACTCGTATTTGATGCATTTTTAGCACTATTTAACTGATAATTCTGCCTAGAACGTGCGACCAACTCTTCGCTGCCCTCCACGCCCAATACTTCTCGCGCTTGTGTCGCCAGCGGCAAGGTGAAGTTACCCAAACCGCAAAACCAGTCGATCACCCGCTCAGACTTTTGCACATCCAGCAAACGCAGTGCCCGCGCCACCAACACTTGGTTGATGTGCGGGTTCACCTGCGTGAAATCGGTCGGTTTGAAAGGCATATTGATGCCAAACTGGGGCAAGGCATAACTCAAGGTGCTGACTTTGCCCAGCTTTTCATCCATCAAATGCACGGTATCCAGCCCTTTCGGTTGCAGCCACCATTGCACGGCAGGATGCACAACCGTGAAAGCGCGTAATTTGCCCATATCGCCTTCGCTCAATGGCTCCATGTGGCGAACAACCATGGCTACGACCTCGTCGCCAACAGCCAGCTCTAGCTGAGGAATCGTCTCTTTCGCATCCATGCTCGTGATCAAAGCACGCAAAGGCATCAACAAGTCGCTGACATGCTTGGGCAGCACATGGCATTCTTTCATATCGGCCACATAGCGGCTTTTACGCTCATGAAAGCCGATCAGCACTTGGCCGTTTTCACCCTTTTTGCGTACAAACTTTACCGAAATCCGCGCACGGTAGCGGTAGCCCCAGGCCGGACCTTCAATCGGGCGCATCACGTTGCCCGCTTTGAGTTTTCCCAAATGCCATAACCCATCTTCCAAAGCGCGTTGTTTCACCGCCACTTGCGCGGCAATGTGCAAATGCTGCATTTTACAGCCGCCACAAGCGCCTTCATGCATACCAAAGTGCGGGCAACCTGGGGTGACGCGCTGGGACGATTCGCGCTTAATCGCCGTCAAAGTCGCTTTTTCCCAGTTCTCTTTCTTGCGGTTGACGTTGGCACTCACCACCTCAAACGGCAATGCGCCGTCGATAAACACCACTTTACCGTCCGTCTTGTGTGCGACGCCTTGGGCTTCAATATCTAGAGATTCCACGTTCAACCATTCAATGGGGCGTTCGGTCCAGGTTTTCTCAAATGCTTTCACAGATGTGTTGTCAATTTTTGCAGATTCAATTTTTTCAGTCATAGCCCTTATTGTCTCAGGGTTGGCTACTGACTTATGACTTAGCTTAGAACTTAGGGCAAAATCAGCGAATATCGATTACTCAAACACTCAAAAATATGGCTACACCTCGCTACCCCGCCCCGCAGTTGCTGGATTTACCAGCCGACATTCGTAGCAAAATCCTTGAAATCCAAGCCAAAGCCGGTTTTGTACCAAATGTGTTTTTGGGCTTTGCTCGTCGCCCAGCCGAGTGGCGCGCGTTTTTTGCGTACCACGACGCGCTGATGGTGCCTGAATCCGTCGGTCGCACCAGCAATTTGACCAAGGGCGACCGCGAAATGATTGTTACCGTCACCAGCGCCGCCAACAACTGCTTGTATTGCGTGGTCGCGCACGGCGCGATTTTGCGCATCATGGAGAAAAAACCGCTTATCGCTGACCAAGTGGCGGTGAATTACCGCAAAGCTGATATCAGCGACAGACAAATGGCGATGTTAGAGTTTGCGATGAAAATTTGCCAACATTCTGACGAGGTGGATGACACCGATTTTGACATCTTGCAAGCCTACGGTTTTGACGACGAAGACATTTGGGACATAGCCGCCATCACCGCGTTCTTCGGCCTGTCCAACCGCATGGCCAGCTTCAGCGGCATGATGCCGAATGCTGAGTTTTACTTGATGGGACGTGTGCCAAAAGTAAAGAAGTGAATAGTAATAATGAAACATGCAAATGAAACTTATGCTACTGTTCGTAATCAACACGTAGTAAATAGTTCTTTGGAGTTGTCATGCATGTTTTTTTTCAAAAAATCAATCATTTGGTGGTGTTATTCAGTGCCTCATTACTTGGTGCGACTTTCCCACTGACCAGTCATGCGCAGCAAACCCCCGATGCGACTGGCTTGACGAATTCGGTCGTCAAAGTATTCGCCACCTCGCGCATGCCTGACCCGTTCAAACCGTGGGCCAAACAAGGGCCGCGTGATGGCACTGGCTCTGGCGTGGTGATTGAAGGCAACCGCATTTTGACCAATGCCCATGTTGTGAATTATGCCAATCAAGTCGAAATACAAGGCAGTGGCTCGGGCGATAAATTGATGGCAACTGTTGTCGCTATTGCTCCAGGTATTGATTTAGCCGTGCTGAAGCTGGACGACGAATCTTTTTTCAAAACACACCTGCCCATGGCGAGAGCCAACAGCTTGCCTGAGATCAAAGACGCCGTGCTGGCCTATGGTTTTCCAACGGGTGGCTCGTCGCTGTCCATCACCAAAGGTATCGTGTCGCGCATCGAATATGCGACGTATTACTCGTCGGCGTCTGGTTTGCGCATACAAATTGACGCCGCTATCAACCCCGGTAACAGCGGCGGCCCCGCTGTTGCAGATAACAAAATGATTGGCTTGGCGTTTAGCCGATTGAGCGAAGCACAAAATATTGGCTACATCATCCCCAACGAAGAAGTTGAGCTGTTTCTCAAAGACATTGCAGACGGTAAATACGATGGAAAATATGTCATGCAGGACGAGGTGCAAAAACTGGAAAACCCAGCATTGCGCAAATTTTTAAAGCTAGACAGCAGCGTCAAAGGTCTGATTGTGCATAAACCGCACAAGGAAGATGCAGACTATCCGCTGAAAAAATGGGACATCATCACCCATGTGGGCGATGCAGCCGTAGACGACCAAGGCATGGTCAAAGTGGGCAAAGATTTGCGTTTGAACATGCGCTATTGGATTCAAAAAATAGCCGCCAACAACACCGTTCCGCTAACTGTGCGACGCGATGGCAAAAGCATCAACATCAAGTTGCCCGTCGTCACCACCTTGCCGCAGTTGATACCCGATTTGGACGGCGCTTACCCGCCCTACTTTGTCTATGGCCCACTGGTATTCTCCAAAGCCACGACAGCGTTCACATCTTTTTTGACCAGCAACGCCAGTGCCGTAGCGTCTTACAGCATTATTCGCAGCCCCTTGATCACACGCCGCAGCGACCCACCCACGCCAGAGCTTGAAGAGCTGGTCGTCGTGTCCTCGCCCTTTTTCCCACACCGCCTGTCCACCGGCTACGCTAGCGCCACAGGTTCAGTCATCTTGGCCGTCAATGGCACGAAAGTCCGCAGCTTGAGCCATTTGGTCAGTTTGCTGCGTGACAACAAAGAAGATTTCGTCACCATTGAAAGCGACAACAAAGGCGGCGAGACGCTGGTGTTTCCACACAAAGACATGCTGGCCGCGATGGAAGATATTTTGACCGATAACGGCGTTCGCTCACAAGGTTCACCCGAGCTGATGGACGTTTGGCAGGGTAAAAAGAAAGAAATTGCGTTGAAATAATTGGAATTTCAAATAAATCCAAGCAAGCCAAATCGAGCCAAATCAGGCTTATAGTTAAACCATGATTGACAACAGCCCCCAGCTCACCGTCCGCAAACTAGAAATCGACATTGAGGGCGGGTTTGACCGCCATTGGCACGGTGGCGATGCGTTTTTGAGCCAATATTACAACGCACTGTCGATGAGCTTTCCCGTTGGCGAGCAAAGCTTTATCGACGCCGTGCGCGAGTGCGCCAAGAACCTGCCCGAGACGGATGAATACGCCCAACTACGCGGCACCGTGGCGCAATTCATAGGCCAAGAAGCCACGCACAGACGTATCCATAACTTGTACAACGAGCATTTAGAGAGACAAGGCTTGGTCAATCAGTGGCAGCATTGGGCAACCAAGCGACTCGCATTTGCTCACAGCCAAAATGTCAATCCCAAGCACTACCTAGCCGTGACCGCCGCTTTTGAGCACTGCACAGCGGTGTTCGCCGATGGCACACTGCGCTACGACTCGTGGTTTGCGGGGGCAGACGAGAAGATGGCCACACTGTGGCGCTGGCACGCGGCGGAGGAAACTGAGCACAAAGCCGTCGCTTTTGACGTGTACCAAGCCGTGGGCGGCAACTATGCTTGGCGCATCCGATGGTATCTCTACGTTTTGGTGCTGTTTAGCTTTGACGCTTTCAGGCAAACCACCCTCAACCTGTGGCACGATGGCAGCCTGCTCAAACCCAGCACGTGGTGGGGAGCGGCGAAGTTTTTTATCGGTAAAAACGGCTTTGTCTGGCGCTGCACGATGCCCCTGCTGGCCTACTTCAAGCGCGACTTTCACCCAAATCAAGACCCGTTTGGCGACAACCAGCAGCTGGCCGCAAGCTGGCTAGAAACCCACGCGAGTAGCTGGCGGGTAGTTCGTTGAATTCAGCTTAAATTCAAAGTTGCTATATTTTTGATAACACTTTAGGCAATAAACATAACGGCTAGAGGCATATTCTGCACTATAATTAAAGGATTTACGGGTTTTGACTCAATCCACCGTCACGATCTTGCGCACCCAATCCGGCAAGTCATGCGCCTTCTGTTTCGGAAAATTCACCCAAATCGTCGTGGCACCGCCTGCCGCGTAAATCGTACCCGGCTGATCTGCCCGCTCCATCGTTCCCCAAGTTTCAAACGTCGTGCGGGCGGGGTCGCTAGCGTACATTTTGACGATCACATCGCCCGGGTATTCCAGCTGTTTATAGAAGTTGCAAAACGCGTTAACGATGACCGGACCATCGCCGTTCGCATCGGGCAAACAACCGATTGAGCGCATCCAATCAATGCGGACAGTTTCTAAATAGCGAAAATAAACCGTGTTGTTGACATGATTCATCGCGTCCATATCACCCCAGCGAATCGGGATGGACATTTCGTAGACGAGTTTTTTCTTTTCTGGGATGATGAATTTCATAGTTTTAGGTATTTCAGAGGGCTCAGAGCGATTTAGAGAACTGACTTTATAGAGGTGACATTCATTCTAGCGGCGATATTTTCGCGTCTGTGCCTCTAAAATAGGCACAAAGCAAAGAAACGCACAAGTTCACAGAAAGCATCCTATGACCAACGAAGAAATCATCGCCACGCACGACCCGCGCGAATCCATGGAATACGACGTTGTCGTCGTCGGCGGTGGCCCCGGTGGTTTGGCGACTGCCATTCGCTTGAAGCAACTAGCCGCTGAAAAAGGAACCGATGTCTCCGTCGTCGTTCTGGAAAAAGGCTCTGAGCCGGGCGCGCACATTTTGTCTGGTGCGATCATGGACCCGATTGCGCTGAACGAGCTATTCCCCAATTGGAAAGAACTGGGCGCGCCGTTGAATCAGCCGGTGACCGAGGACGCCATCATGTTCCTCAGCGAAAATTCGGGTACCCGTGTACCGAATTTATTCCTGCCGCCCATCTACCAAAACCACGGCAACTACATCATCAGCTTGGGTGCGTTCACAAAATGGCTGGACGAACAGGCTGAAACGCTGGGCGTGGAGATATTCCCGGGCTTCACGGCTGCTGAGGTTTTGTATAACGACGATGGAAGTGTTAAAGGCGTCGCCACTGGCAACATGGGGATTGGCAAAGACGGCGAGCCAATGAAAAGTTTCCAGCTCGGCATGGAACTGCTGGGTAAATACACCGTATTTGCCGAAGGTGCACGCGGAAATTTAGGCAAGTTGCTGATTGAAAAATTCAAGCTCGATGAAGGCCGCGACCCGCAAAGCTGGGGCTTGGGCATCAAAGAGCTGTGGGAAATCGACCCTGCTCGCCACAAACCTGGCTTTGTGATGCACACCGCCGGCTGGCCTATGGATGCCGACACCTACGGTGGCTCTTTTTTGTACCATATGGAAGGCAACAAAGTCGCGCTCGGCTTCGTCACCGGTTTGGGCTACAGCAACCCGTATTTGAGCCCGTTTGAAGAATTCCAGCGCTGGAAAACCCATCCAAATGTGCGCTATTACTTTGAAAACGACAAAGGCGAAATCACCGCCAAGCGCCTAGGCTATGGCGCACGCGCCATCAACGCCAGCGGCATCAATGCCCTGCCGAAAACCGTGTTCCCAGGCGGCGCATTGATTGGCTGCAACGCTGGCTACCTGAACGTGGGCCGCATCAAAGGCAGCCACGCTGCTATCAAAACAGGTATGCAAGCCGCAGAAGCCGCCTATGACGCAGTGGTCGCAGGTCGTCAGCATGACGAACTCAGCGCCTACCCCGAAGCCTTCGAGAAAAGCTGGCTGCACACCGAGCTGCACAAAGACCGCAACTTCAAAAATTGGTTCAAATACGGCCTGACCGTGGCAACCTTGATGAACGGCTTCGAACAATTCGTCCTGCGCGGCCACATCCCATGGACGCTGCGCCGCACAAAGCCTGACTATGCCTGCCTGAAACCCGCCGCTGAGTGCAAACCCATCGTCTACCCCAAACCCGATGGCAAACTGACCTTTGACCGCTTAAGCAGCGTCTTCATCAGCAACACCAACCACGAAGAGCAGCAACCCACGCATTTGACGTTGAGAGACGCCTCCGTCCCAGTCGCCATCAACCTAGCAAAATATGCAGGACCTGAAGCCCGCTACTGCCCGGCCGGCGTATACGAATACGTCAAAAACGAAGACAACACCGATCGCCTACAAATCAACGCCCAAAACTG
>JANMTB010000216.1:0-15221 GCA_031390045.1 Polaromonas sp. | reverse complement strand
GTGATTTGGTTCAAACCGGTTTGCCGCGCCGCTTCCATCACGCTAATGACGGATTGGTGGGTAGCCTGGGCGTCAGCGCTGATGATGATCACGGGTTCCTTGCCAGCCACAGGCGTGCCAAGCGCTTTATTGGCATCGGCCAGCGCCGCTGCCAAAGCCAACACACCACGCTGAGCCACAGGTACTTTGTTGACGGAGTAGCTTCCAGTGCTGTTGACGGAGACAATGATTTCGTTGGGTCGGTCTTTGGCGGCTTGGGTGTCCGCTGTCGGGAGTTTCAACTGCAGCTCAGTAAACTTGCTGTAAGTGGTTGATAACATGAGGAAAATCAAGACCACCAAAAGCACGTCAATGAACGGAATCAGGTTGATTTCGGGCTCTGTCGAGGCGCTGCGATGCGAGCGGTTGCGGAAATCCATGGTTATTCAGTTGTTTATTTAACTATTTGACTAAATATGATCATGCTTCGCAAGCTATGCTTTGCTTAAAGCGACCAAATGGCGCAGCAGGCGCTCAGAGCCCAGCTCTAAGGTGAGCAAATACTCATCCACCCGCGCGCGGAAATAACGCCAAAAAATCAGCGCCGGAATCGCCACAATCAAGCCAAATGCGGTGTTGTACAGCGCCATGGAGATGCCTTGCGCCAACTGTGCTGGGTTGGCACCACCGGTGCTTGAGCCTTGAGAGCCAAAAATCTCGATCATGCCAATGACGGTACCCAACAAACCGAGCAAGGGTGCTGCGGAAGCGATAGTCGCCAAGGCGGTGAGGTATTTCTCCAAACGGTGGCCAACCACGCGGCCAGCGTCTTCCATGCTGGCGCGAATCTCTACCTCAGAAGCGCGGGGGTTGATGTTCAAAGAGCGAAAACCACTGGCCAAAACTGCGCCCAGTTCGGAACTTAATTCGAGCTGCTTCACCACATCGGGGCTTGGCACATTGTTGCGTGAAACTGTGAGGGCTTCGTCGATCAGCTTGGGTGGCGCGATTTTGTTGATCCGCAGGCTGAAAAAGCGCTCAAAAATGAGCGCCAAGGCGAAGATGGAGCAGGCAATGAGTGGCCAAATCGGCCAACCGGCAGCTTGAATGATGGACAGCAAGGGGGATATCTCCAGTTTGGTATGAGTTTGTTATGGCTTTGCGGCAGCAGTTAAATTCTTTGCGGCAATTATCACCGACATCTTGCTTGGTTATGCTTCGTAGTTGCTGCGCATGCGACAAAAAAACAAAGTTAAAAGGCTTAAATATGGCCACGGAAATCATCGCCACTCAATCAACCTTAAAAGGAAACCACAAATTCTGTGGATATCTTTGTGCAAAACTTGTCTTCAAAGCACGCAAACCCGCATTTTTAGGTACTTTCATTGGGTTGCTTAAAAAATAAGCAACGTCTGGGTGGACTAAAATTGAAAAAATACTGAATAAAATCAACAGCTTACACGGTGTCATCAAACTGTCATGCTACTGTTTTTTTGCTGCTGGAGGATATGTTTGCAAGAGCAACGAAGTGAATAAACACGTGCATTGGGCGTGGGTTTCAACTTTTGTTGGCTTTAAATCACGATAATTCAAGCAACCATGACCGATGCACCCAATTCCTCAATCAATGTCCGTGGAAAGCCGCAAGTTTGGCAAGTTGGTGCCCTATGCCGTGCCATTGCTGATGCTTTAGATGCCCGCTTCAACCCTGTGACTGTGCAGGGTGAGATTTCGGGGTTTTCACGGGCTGCGTCGGGTCACTGCTATTTTTCGCTGAAAGACGCGAGTGGTCAGATTCTATGTGCGATGTTCAAGCGGGCCGCGTCGTTGGCAAATTTCAGCCCACTGGACGGTGATTTGGTCGAAGTGCGCGGCCGTATTGATGTGTACACGCCGCGCGGCGATTTGCAGTTGATTGTCGAAAGCCTGCAGCAAGCGGGGCAGGGCGCGCTGTTTGAGCAGTTTTTGCGGCTCAAGGCCAAGCTTGAAGCGGAAGGTTTGTTTGACCCTAGCCGCAAGCGTGATTTGCCGCTTTTGCCACGCAAAATCGGCTTGGTTACTTCCTTGGGCGCAGCGGCTTTGCACGATGTGGCCACCGCGTTGCAACGCCGTGTTCCGCATATCCCCGTGGTGTTGTCGCCAGCGTCTGTGCAGGGTGCAAACGCACCGCAAGAGATCATCAAAGCGCTATCAAAATTGTATCAATACAATGAACAAATACAAAGGCTAGAGGCTAATTTAGGTGGTGATTTACTCTCTGATAAGTTACCCAAAATTGATGTGATTCTGCTCGTCCGAGGGGGCGGATCGTTGGAGGATTTGTGGGCGTTTAATGACGAAGCCTTGGCTCGTACTATTGCTGATAGCCCGATTCCCATCATCTGTGGTGTGGGGCATGAAACGGATTTTACGATGGCAGATTTTGTCGCCGATATGCGCGCGCCTACGCCCACAGCGGCTGCCGAATTGGTCAGCGAATCGCAGCAAACCTGGCTAGGCGCTTTGGATGTCATGGAAGACCGTCTGCAAAGCACGACGATGCGCTACTTGGACAGCCAAAACCAGCATTTAGACCGTGTGCAAGCGCGATTCGGGCGACCGTCAAGTTGGCTGGCAAAGCAGCGGCAAGAGCTGCAAAGCTACAGCCAGCACCTCAAATTTGCCGTCAAAGGGCAAGTGGCTAGTGAAAAACAGCAACTGGCATCTCAGCAAACTTTGTGGCCCAACCAGTTGAAAGCAGCTTTGTCGCGCTTAAAAGAACGCTTACGGCTTTCTGAGCGCGGCTTAGCACTGCTTGATCCACAATTGGTGCTGCAGCGCGGCTACGCGTGGGTGACGGACGAGGCGGGCCACACGGTGACGAGTACTAGAAAAATGAGCTTGGGGCAAGCACTGCAGGTGCAACTGTCACAGGGTCAGGCTGCGGTCACGGTGCAAAAGTTGTCAGAGTAAATTGCAGGATTAAATTCGAAAAGAGTTGTACTGAGAACTTATAGTCCGCCGTTTTGCTGTGCAACCATGCAATACAACATCGGGATGGACAACATGGTGTTGAAACGCGAGGTCAGCATCGCAAAACGCGCGGCTTTGGCTTTTTGAGCAGGCTCAACAGCCACCATGCCTAAGGCCTTCTTCTGATTCGGCCAAATGATGAACCACACGTTAAACGCCATCACCAAGGCGATCCACATGCCAATGCCAATGGCTAAAAAGGGGCGCTGCAGACCCAAAGCTTGCATGATGTAACCGCTCATCGCTGCGACCAGCAGACCAGTTACCACCGTTGCCAAAGCAGCCCAGCGGAACCAAAAGAGCGCTTCTGGCGCGATGAATTTGCCTATAGCAGGTTTTTGTTCGTCCGGAATTTTTGGCATGGTCGGGATTTGTACAAAATTGAAGTACCACAGTAAACCAACCCACATTACCCCACAAATGACGTGCAACCAACGCATGACAAAGGTCATCCAAGCGTGATTCAAGCTGACATTGCTACCCACCGCAACGATAAGTAGGACGACCAGAACGACTCCTGCAAATAAGCTACGTGCTAAAGATTGAAAGATAGAGCCCATGGTTATTTCCTTTGTATGATAATGAAGTATTGATAATTGTTATCTGATTAAATTATTGCATACGGCGCCATTTCGGCATGTGGACAATTTTTTTCCGATGAGCAACATCAAATTTAAATCGATCTACCCCACTTTAACGACTAACCTCAACTGAAAGTACCCGCATGGAACACACCCTACCAGCCCTGCCATTCGCTATCGACGCTTTGGCTCCTAACTACTCCAAAGAAACTTTGGAGTTTCACCACGGCAAGCACCACAACGCTTATGTGGTCAACCTCAACAACCTGCAAAAAGGCACTGAGTTTGAAAGCATGACGCTGGAAGAGATCATAAAGAAGTCTTCAGGCGGCATTTACAACAACTCTGCGCAAATTTGGAACCACACCTTTTTCTGGAACTGCATGAAACCAGCTGGCGGCGGCGAGCCTACAGGTGCATTGGCAGCAGCGATCAACGCCAAGTTTGGCTCTTATGCAGCTTTCAAAGAAGCTTTCGTCAAATCAGCGGTGGGCAACTTTGGCTCTGGCTGGACGTGGTTGGTAAAAAAACCGGACGGCTCAGTTGACATCGTCAACATGGGTGCTGCTGGCACACCGCTGACCACTGGTGACAAAGCTTTGTTGACTGTTGACGTGTGGGAGCATGCGTATTACATCGACTACCGCAATGCGCGTCCAAAGTTTGTGGAGACTTTTCTCAACAACTTGGTCAACTGGGAATTTGCGCAAGCTAATTTTGCTTAAGCTATGATTTAAAGTGATGCAAAGTCGTAAAACTTAGTGAAAACTTTTCGTTTCGCGACTTTTTTCACTTTATTGTTGCTTAAAAGGCACGCCAGAAAGCTTTGAGCCGGCTTTGATGCCGCGCTTAGCAAACCAGCCTTGGTTCATTTCAAGCACATAGCGCACTTCCTTGGTGGAGCAATGTGAGTCCAAACTTTTCGGCTTCATGTCTTCAAGGTTAACGATGGTGCCATCATCGTCTACGAAAGCAGCGGTCAATGGTAAGAGCGTGTTTTTCATCCAAAAACACTGTTTTTGCGGCACATCAAATACAAACAACATGCCTTCGTGGGCGGGCATGGTTGGACGATTCATCAGGCCGATTTGGCGCTCAAGGGGCGTCAATGCTAGTTGAGTATCAATTTGATGCATGCCTGCTGAAATCTTGATACGTTGCAAGTTGAGTTGTGGGCCTTCTTGAGCAAATGCACAGAGGGAAATCATGGCGAATAAGCCAGCAGCTGTTCTGCGGCATGAGCGTGCCAGATGGGTCTTAGTCAGAAAACAAAGTAATGTTGAACTTTTCATGTTTTGTGAGCTCATAAATGCTGTTTTGGCAGAATTTTAAATAACGACGGCTACCAATAACAATGCCCGCTTAAGTCGAAGCTTAAGGCGGGCACTGTTGACAGGGTCCTGAACCGAAGTTCATACCAAGCCGCAAAAATTTATTTAGCTGCTGGAGCCGCTTTTTTTGCTTTTTTTGATTTCTTTGCTTTTTTAGCCATGATAGTCTTTCAGATTTAAGTTGAAAAAAAGTAGTAAAAAACTTTCATTTTGTACCACCGCTAAATAATAGCACGTCTAAGGTGCTACTACTATCTTACGTATAGCTTGTAGCTGTCTCGAAACTTACTTGGCAGCTGGCTTTGCGTCAGCAGCTGGAGCAGCAGCTTTAGCTTTAGCTTTCTTAGCTTTCTTAGCTTTCTTGGCAGCTGGCTTGGCAGCTTCTGCTTTAGCAGCGGCTGGAGCAGCAGCTTTAGCAGCAGCTGGAGCAGCAGCAGCGGCTGGAGCAGCAGCGTGAGAAGCAGCAAAAGAAGACGCTGCGAAGAAACCAGCAACCAAAGCGGCGAGGATTTTGTTCATGATAATAATTCCTAAAAATAACGTTATTTAAAAAATTCCTGCCAAAATTCTGGAAGGTGTATCCGTAACGAGGCGAGAATCGTAACGGTTGACACGGTTTACAACTATTTTTCAGACTAGAATCAAAGGTAACCTAATTTTTAGACTTTCTTGTCTAGTTTCCCTAGACTTTTCTAGACTTTTAAGACTTTCCTAGTTTTTTTGGAGAATTGACACATGTACCAGCACATCAAAGTGCCCGCCGGCGGCAGCAAAATCACTGTGAATGCAGACTTTTCTATCAATGTACCTGATCAGGTCATCATTCCTTATATTGAAGGTGACGGTACGGGTCAAGATATCACACCAGTGATGTTGAAGGTGGTTGACGCTGCTGTGGCTAAGGCCTATGGCGGCAAGAAAAAAATTCATTGGATGGAAGTTTATGCTGGCGAAAAGTCAACTAAAGTATACGGTCCAGACGAATGGTTGCCAAAGGAGACTTTAGATGCTGTGCGTGATTACGTTGTTTCCATCAAAGGCCCGCTAACCACCCCAGTCGGTGGCGGCATTCGCTCTTTGAACGTGGCTTTACGCCAAGAACTTGATTTATATGTATGTTTGCGTCCAGTTCAATACTTCACAGGTGTACCTTCCCCCGTGAAAGAGCCGCACAAAACCAATATGGTGATCTTCCGTGAAAACTCAGAAGACATTTACGCTGGTATCGAGTTTGAATCTGGCAGCGACAAAGCCAAGAAGATCATCAAATTCTTGCAAGAAGAAATGGGCGTTAAAAAGATCCGTTTCCCGAACACATCTGGCATCGGCATCAAACCTGTGTCAAGCGAAGGAACAGAGCGCTTGGTCCGCAAAGCTATTCAATACGCGATTGATAATGATAAGCCAAATGTGACCATCGTGCACAAAGGCAACATCATGAAATTCACCGAAGGTGGTTTCCGTGATTGGGCATATGCTTTGGCACAAAAAGAGTTTGGTGCTGAGCTGATCGACGGCGGTCCATGGTGCAAGTTCAAAAACCCGAAAACGGGCAAAGAAATCATCGTCAAGGACGTGATTGCAGACGCATTCTTGCAGCAAATTTTGCTTCGTCCAGCTGAGTATTCTGTGGTTGCCACACTCAATTTGAATGGCGACTACATTTCTGACGCTTTAGCAGCACAAGTCGGCGGCATCGGCATCGCGCCGGGTGCGAATTTGTCAGACACCATAGCTTGCTTTGAAGCAACGCACGGCACAGCGCCTAAATATGCGGGCAAAGATTATGTGAACCCAGGCTCTGAAATCTTGTCTGCAGAAATGATGCTACGTCATATGGGTTGGATCGAAGCTGCTGATTTGATCATCAGCTCCATGGAGAAATCAATCGCCAGCAAGAAAGTCACTTACGATTTTGCCCGTTTGATGGACGGCGCAACGCAAGTCAGTTGTTCTGGTTTCGGTCAGGTCATGATCGACCACATGTAAATTAACAATATTTAAATCTCTACAAAAGCCGCCGACGCATATCGGCGGCTTTTTTTAATTCATGATGCAAGAACAGTCGCATTCACCTAAACAGATACTCGCTACGCATGCGCCGCGCGTTAGATCCGGCTATAAAAACGTCGATTTCGTTCGGTTTTTGATGTGTCCGCCTTTCTATGTGATGCTTCTGTTGCTGATTGTTGAAGCGGCGCTTTCTGCCACCACAACTTGGCTCATCATCAAAGCAGGTCAACATGTGGCGGAAGAGGAGTTTTTAATCAGCGATTTGCTCTGGATAGTGGGTGTCCAAAGTGCAGCTTATATCATCGGCGCGGTCAGCTGGGTGTTCGCCGAGCGGGCTGGTTTTGGCGCTTTTGGCCGCTACATGATGCGTTTTGCGCGTGACAACAAAAAATACGCTAATTTGTTGAGTAACAAGCAGGTTCGCGAAGTGACTGAACCCTTTTTGACCAATGAAACTTTCCATATTTTTTTCGAGCTGATGTTTGAGCTTGAAGCCGATTTGAAACTCTTTTTTGGTCTGATTTTCAATGCTATCGTGCTCGGTATTGCCATTGATGCTGGCTTGCCAGTTGCCTATGCAGCTGTTTTTGCGGTGCTGATGTGCATTCAGTGGTTTGTACGCAAACCCGTGGCCAGAGCCTACGCCAATAACCAACGCCAAACCAACCGTTTAACCGCGCACACCTACAACGCGTGGGACAATATTTTTACGGGTAACCGCTACAACTTCCGTTTGTGGCATGGTGAGTTTAAAGTGCGCCTGCGCGATGCTTTGACTGCGCAAATCAAGTCCATCATGGCACGCGAAGGTTTGTCGACGATCAGCGGCATCATTTCGCTTGGCATGGTGTTTGGCTATATCGTGGTGATAGCCTCGCGTGATGTGACAAACACGGCTTTGTTGATTGGTTTGGCTGCGACGCTTCCTAGACAAATTGAACTCTCACATGACGTACATGGCTTGGTGACAGGTTGGAACGATTTGCTCGCCGTTTGGACGCGCATTACCGGTGCTTGCAACACTATGCATCCTGAGCCCGATGCTGATTTTGACTCGCGTATTAAATTCAAGCGCGTTAGTTTGACGTTGCGTGGTGAAAACAGTCAGACTTTGCCCTGTACTAGCCTGGACGAAGCTTTAGCCTTAATCAAGACCTATCCGACGGGTCGAATATTGGTCCGTGGCAGTAACGGTTCGGGCAAATCGACCTTGCTGGCCGCCATGAAAACCAAACTGGGAACGAAAGCTTTTTACTGGCCTACCGCAGACAGTTTGTCGTTTGCATTTGATAAACCAGTCGTAAAAACGCTACCTGTCGCCCTAGAAGTCGATGTTGACGATTTAAGTGAAGACTACGAAGAAGAAAAGAGCGGCTTTTCATCCGGTGAACGCCAGCTCAGATCATTGCAAGAAATCGCCGAACGCACCCGTGCCGTGGTGTATTTGCTGGACGAATGGGATGCTAACTTAGACGCTAAAAACCGCAGCCAAGCGGAGAGTTTGGTCGAAAAAATTGCTGCCAATGCCTTGGTAATCGAGATTTCGCACCGAGATAGGGTTTAATTTCTGATTAAACCTTGGTACAAGCCCAAGTTCTATTCCCAAGCTATTTGCAAGCTATATTCCGCTTGTTACAATGAAATATGGCTACAAAATCTCCTGCAAACCCTAATAAACCAGCGCAACCTGCGCCCGCCATCCCGAAACGGGACGATGGCGACACTGTCGTGCTTGAGCGCGTGCCGCAAAAAACAAAACCACCGCAAATGTACCAAGTCGTGATGCTGAACGATGACTATACGCCGATGGAATTTGTGGTCTTTGTGATCCAAGAATTCTTCAAAAAAGACCGCGAAACAGCCACACAAATCATGCTCAAAATTCACCTCGACGGTAAAGGCGTATGTGGCGTGTTTTCTAAAGACATTGCAGCTAGTAAGGTTGATCAAGTCGCTGGCGCAGCTAAGGAACATGGTCACCCGTTACAGTGTCAAGCAGAACCTCTTGAATAATCATTGGATGAATATGCGCTTAAAAATAAGCCTCTTGAATCACGATTCTTACACCCCATGTGAATCTGTAGCAAAACAACAAATTTTGCGAAATTTGAAGTGAATTAAACAATTCTAGATTTATTGATATAAAGTTAGTTAAACAGGCCAAAGGACACAACATGATTGCCCAAGAGTTAGAAGTTAGTTTGCACATGGCCTTTGTTGAAGCGCGTCAGCAGCGTCATGAGTTCATCACCGTTGAGCATTTGCTCCTCGCATTGCTTGACAACCCCAGCGGCGCTGAAGTGCTACGCGCTTGCTCGGCCAATATTGACGAGCTTCGCAAGTCGCTAAACGCGTTTATCGCTGACAACACACCCCAAGTCGCCGGTACAGACGAAGTGGACACACAGCCTACGCTTGGTTTCCAGCGCGTCATCCAGCGCGCTATCATGCACGTACAATCCACTGGTAGCGGTAAAAAAGAAGTTATCGGTGCGAATGTCTTGGTCGCTATTTTTGGCGAAAAAGATTCACACGCTGTTTACTATCTCCACCAGCAAGGCGTCACACGCTTGGATGTGGTTAACTTCATTGCCCACGGCATTAAAAAGAGCGACCCACCAGAGTCGGTGAAATCAGGCGAATCTGCCGAGCAATCAGAAGAGCAGGGCAGTGAGAAGCAAGAGAAGCAATCGCCGCTTGATCAGTTCTGCGTCAATCTGAACAATCTCGCCATTTCCGGCAAGATTGACCCATTGATTGGTCGTGACTACGAAGTCGAACGCACGATTCAAATCCTCTGCCGCCGCCGTAAAAATAACCCACTCTTGGTGGGCGAGGCTGGCGTGGGCAAAACCGCGATTGCCGAGGGCTTGGCATGGCGCATCACGCAAAAAGAGGTGCCAGAAATTTTGGCCGACTCCGTTGTCTATTCATTAGACATGGGCGCGTTGCTTGCCGGTACCAAATACCGTGGCGATTTTGAACAACGCTTGAAAGGCGTGCTCAAACAACTCAAAGACAAACCCAACGGTATTTTGTTCATCGACGAAATCCACACCATCATCGGTGCAGGCGCTGCGTCTGGCGGCACCATGGATGCGTCTAACTTGCTCAAGCCTGCGCTTAGCTCAGGTCAGCTCAAATGCATTGGTGCAACCACGTTTACCGAATACCGTGCGATTTTTGAGAAAGATGCCGCCTTGGCACGTCGTTTCCAAAAAATCGATGTGGTCGAGCCGTCTGTGCCTGAAACCATTGATATTCTCAAAGGCTTGAAGTCGCGCTTTGAAGAGCACCACGGCGTGAAATATGCACTTGCTGCTCTACAAGCCGCGGCTGAGCTCAGCGCTAAATACATCAACGATCGCCAGTTGCCCGACAAAGCGATTGACGTGATCGACGAAGCCGGCGCAGCGCAGCGCATTTTGCCCGTATCCAAACGCAAAAAAGTCATCGGCAAAACCGAAGTCGAAGAAATCGTTGCCAAAATCGCCCGCATTCCACCGGCGAATGTATCGAACGACGACCGCAGCAAGCTGCAAACATTAGAGCGCGACTTGAAGAGCGTCGTTTTCGGTCAAGACAAAGCTTTGGACGTATTGGCCTCCAGCGTCAAAATGGCGCGCTCTGGCTTGGGTAAGATCGACAAACCGATTGGCTCTTTCCTGTTCAGTGGCCCCACCGGCGTCGGTAAAACCGAAGCCGCAAAGCAGCTGGCTTACATCATGGGCATCGAGTTGATTCGCTTTGACATGAGCGAGTACATGGAACGCCATGCGGTCAGCCGTTTGATCGGTGCGCCACCGGGTTATGTGGGTTTTGATCAGGGTGGTTTGCTCACCGAAGCCGTCACCAAAAAGCCGCATTGCGTCTTGTTGCTCGATGAGATTGAAAAAGCCCATCCGGACATTTTCAATGTGTTGCTGCAGGTGATGGACCACGGCACGCTGACGGACAACAACGGCCGCAAAGCCGATTTCCGCAACGTGATCCTGATCATGACCACCAATGCTGGCGCTGAGACCATGAACAAAGCGACCATCGGCTTCACCAACCCGCGCGAAGCAGGTGATGAGATGGCCGACATCAAGCGCCTGTTCACCCCCGAGTTCCGCAACCGTTTGGATGCGACCGTCAGCTTCAAAGCCTTGGATGAAAACGTCATTCTTCGTGTGGCAGACAAATTCTTGCTGCAACTGGAAACCCAACTTGCTGAGAAAAAGGTCGAAGTCACCTTCACTGATGGCCTGCGCAAGTATCTGGCGAAAAAAGGTTTCGACCCGCTCATGGGTGCGCGCCCGATGCAGCGTCTGATCCAAGACATGATCCGCCGCGCCTTGGCCGACGAGTTGTTGTTCGGTCGTTTGGTCGATGGTGGCCGTTTGACGGTGGATATCGCTACGAAAACGGACGAGAAGGGTTTGGAAACGGGCGAAGTGGTCTTGGATATCACACCGCTGCCTAAACCGCCCAAGAAGGACAAATCGAAGGCTGAGTCTGAGGAAGTTTCTGAGGGTTAAACATATCGCTCGATAAGCGATACTAAAAGGGTTGGCAACTTCGGTTCCCAGCCCTTTTTCACATAGACAGTTACATCGACAGCTCTACAAACATGGCTACAACTTCTCCGTCACATACCTTCCCGCACACGTTTCTTTGGCACGACTACGAAACCTTCGGCATCAACCCCCGCGTTGACCGCCCCTCGCAGTTCGCCGCCATCCGCACCGACGCGGATTTGAACGTCATCGGCGAGCCTATCATGCTGTACTGTCAGCCTGCGCCCGATTACTTGCCCGACCCTGTGTCCTGCCTCATCACCGGCATCACACCGCAAGTCTGCTTAGAGCGCGGTATTCCTGAGCATGAATTTGCTGCGCAGATCGAAGCTGCCTTGTCCCAACCCGGCACCATCGGCGTGGGCTACAACACCATCCGTTTTGACGACGAGTTCACCCGCTTCATGCTCTGGCGTAACCTGCGCGACCCCTACGCCCGCGAGTGGCAAAACAACTGTGGCCGCTGGGATTTGATGGACGTGGTGCGGACGGCCTATGCGCTACGACCTGACGGCATCAACTGGCCTTTGAAGGATATTTCGCCCGAAGAATTAGCATCCATCGTTAATAAAGAAGCTAAAAATACTACAAATAATATAGCATCTAAGGCAATAAATACGCCGGCTAGAGGCCAAAATGAGCCCCTAAACTCAGAAATTATCCCAATTCCACGTCAAAAGCCCAGTTTCAAGCTAGAAGACCTCACCAAAGCCAACGGACTCGCCCACGCAGCCGCGCACGATGCGCTGTCCGACGTTCAGGCGACGATTGACTTGGCGCGTTTGATCAAAAAAACTAACTCAAAACTATTCGACTTCTGCCTCAGTCTGCACAAAAAAGACCGGGTCGCCGCTGAACTTGGACTGCCCACCACGCTACAAAACGCACGGCCATTTCTTCATATTTCAGGCATGTTTCCGTCGACAAAAGGTTGCATCGCTATCATGTTCCCACTCGCCATGCACCCGACCAACAAAAACGAGATGATCGCCTGGGACTTGGCATACGACCCGAGTGAGCTCGCGCTGCTGAAACCCGACGAAGTCCGTCTGCGTATGTTCACCAAATCCAGCGAACTTCCTGCCGGTATGAACCGCCTGCCCATCAAAACGATCCACCTCAACAAATCGCCGATTGTCATTAGTAGCATCAAAACCTTGACAGACGAGATGGCACAGAAATGGGGCATTGATAAATCTGTCCAAGAAAGCAACGCGGAATTGGCTAGAGCCTTGCCCGACATGAGCGCCCTGTGGCCTGTAATATTTCAAAGACCCGTAGCAGACAATGCGACTGCACCAGATGTAGATGCCGACCTTTACGGCGGCTTCATAGGCAACAACGACCGCCGCCGCCTGACCCAGCTAATCGCCTTGACCCCGGACAAACTCGCAGAAGCCCGCACCGGCTTCGAAGACGAGCGCCTAGAAGAACTCGTCTTCCGCTACAAAGCCCGCAACTTCCCCGACATTTTGAACGACGACGAGCAAGAGCGCTGGTACGAACACTGCACTGCTCGCCTTCAAGAAGGTGAGGGTGGCGCAAGGTCGCTGGAAGCGTTCTACGCTCAGCTCAACGAACTCTCCAAAACGGCAGATGCCAAAGGCAACGGCGTTTTGGCTGCTTTGGCGGAATATGGGGATAGTTTGGCTTAAATTGTCAATTTTAGTGTCAAATATGCCTCTAGCCGGCGTATTTATCGCCTAAAGTGCTATCGTAAAAATAGCAAATTAGGCAGTCTAATCACAAATCAAACGCCCGCTGCACAAACCAATACAACGCCATCAGCGCAATCAAGACTGATCCCCACTTGAAGATGCCGACTTGGTAGAACTTGCTGGCGCGTAGCCAGAAGGCGAGGGGTAGGAAGATGGAGACGATGGCTAGTTGGCCAAGTTCTACGCCGACGTTGAAGCCTATCAGCGCGGTGACCAGCGCGTTTTGTGGCAAACCTAGGTCTGCCAGTACGGAGGCGAAGCCGAAGCCGTGAATGAGGCCGAAACCGAACGCCATGACCCAGCGCTTGCTGTCCACCACGCCACGGATGTTTTGAATGGCTGCGACTATGATGGAGGCTGCGATGACGGATTCGACCCAGCGGGACGGCAGGCTGATAACACCCAGCGCCGCTAAACTCAGTGTGATGGAGTGGGCAAGTGTGAAGGCGGTGACGACTTTGAGCACTTCTTTGAGTGCGCTCCAGAAGGATTCGGCGGGTAAGATTTGCGAGTTGCCCAATAACTTTTTGGCCGTATTTGTGTCATTCCGTCGGAAAATCAGCACCGCTGGCAGCAGCAGGGACAGCAAAAAGAGGATGTGGTCATAGCCAATCCAGATATGAAAAGCGCCTTCAACCACGTATTGTTTGAAGCTTTGCCACTGACTGGGCGGCTGAAAGGGCAGGTTTTGCGTGGCGGATTCTATGCCCAAAATCACCGACAGCGCCTCTTCAGCCTTGCCATCTTTGCTAGATGAACCCGGTGACAGCCATTGCACAAGTCCGCGGTGCGACGGGTCCACGTCCAACAACAGCGAGTATTTGACTTGCAAGGCATCCGACAAAGCCACGCCGCAAGCGGCGCTCAGGCTGAGCACGGCGTAGGTGCCGTCGCTGTGTTTGTCCAGCTGCATGGGCGCGGCGGTGGTTAACGCGCAGACTTTGTCTTTGCTCGAAAGCGCTAAATTCGCCGTCGCGTATTTGGTGATGTCGTCGCCTCGAGCGCGTACTTCGCCCCAGGTTAGCGCGCCATCGTTGTCGCGGTCCAGCTGTAACACATAGTCCAAATCGCGCAGGGCGATGTCCCAACGAACGGCGACGTCTGAGCCGTCTTTGGGCACGGACATCGTCAAATAGCTGTCGCTGGGTTTGTGGGCTTGGGCGCTTGTGGATGCAAAAAAGGCCGCAAAAAACACTGAAAATAAGATCAAAAATGATAGCATATTAGTCAATAAATACGCCGGCTGTAGCGATTTTTTAATGCAATTTAGGATTAAAAAAGAGTTAAACGCGATTTTCATCATTTTGAACCGCCTAACTTTACCAAACCAGCGGCAAGATCGGCTAATTGTGCGTCCTCATACTTGTTTTGCTTCAACCAATTCAGCGCTGGCGCTGCGGCTGCGGCGTCTTTGGCGGCCAGGGCGGTTCGTAGCAGCACTTCGGCGTCGCGCGGTTCTTTTTGGTGCTGGTAGTTGGCAGTGGCAAGTGCCAAGGCCTTTTTCGGGTTGTTTTCGATATCCAGCTCAAAGCGGGCGGCCTCCTGCTCATGCAGGCGGTCGCCGCGCTTGGCGGCTTCTACAAAGCGGTCGCGCAGGTTGTTTGCCCAATCGGCGGCTTTTTTGTGGTTAGTGGCTTTGCCAGCCAGTGCCAAGCGCAGCAGCAAAATGTCAGAGCGTTCCCAATCCGCCAGCAGGGTGATCACCGCTTCAGGCTTCTTTTGCAGCAGCAAAAAGTCGGCATACGCGCCGAGCAAAAACTGATCCGTCACACCGAGTTTCAAAGCCCGTTGAAAATAAGCCTCGGCGTCATCAAAGCGCTTGAGTCGAATCGCCATCTCGGCCAAACGGGTCAATTGCCATAGCAAAAGCTCTGAAGATGCATTAGGTTCGGCTTTGACAGCAGCATTCAGCGTGTCAAAAGCGCTTTGCAACCCCGCCGCCCCACCCGAATGCGCCAGCACGTATTGGCTACAGCCAGTCGCAAACAGAGGCGTCGTTAGCGGTTTGAGCGCTTCACACTCCGCCTG
>JANMTB010000184.1:0-8479 GCA_031390045.1 Polaromonas sp. | reverse complement strand
TGACGCTGTGCAAACACCCTGTTGGATGGATTTGTTGCAATTGAGCACTCATTCTAGACGCTCAACTTAAACAACCATGTTGATTTCTTGCAGAATTTCGGCTGTGTGTTCACCCAACTTAGGGGCAGGTCGAGAAATAGCTGTTGGCGTATCGCTCATACGAACTGGTGGGCGCAGTTGCCGCAGCTTTCCCTCAAACGGATGCTGAACATCAACCCAACCACCCGTTGCCGCCAAATGTTGGTCAGTCAATAAATCCGGTAATTTCATCATCGGCATCACTGGTATATCGCTGGCAACCAACACTTTCAACCAATGCGCGCTGGTTTGCAACAGCAGTTTGGTCTGCACGAACGCATATAACTCATCGATGTGTTTAATCCGCGCCGATTGTGTGGTGAAACGCACATCTTGCGTGAAGCGCTCAGCCTCGCCTATCAGTTCTAAAAAATTCCGCCAGTGCGCATCGTTGTACATCAGCGCACATACATAGCCATCACTGGTTTTGTACGGTTTGCGATTTGGCGACAGCATCCGGCTATGGCCCATGTTTCCCATCTCTTCGCCGAGAGATGCGGCGACAGGCGGTTGCCACGTTTCGCCACCTAAATGCTCTCCCAATACAAACTGCAACAAACACTCGAACATCGGCACTTCAACGCTTTGCCCTAGCCCCGTGCCACCCTTTTTGTCACGTGCAATGATGGCCGCCATCACCGCGTGCACCATGTTCAACGCCGTCACACGATCCGCAAACGTAGCGGGCACATAGCGCGGCTCGGTGCTGCCGCTTTGTGTCATCAGCCATGGAATACAGGCCGCACCTTGAATCAAGTCGTCATAAGCAGGGAAATCAGAATACGGCCCCCCTTCTGAGTAGCCATATGCACCGCAATAGATCAGACGTGGGTTGATTTTTTGCAAAACCTCGTAGCTCAGCCCCAGCCGCGCCATGGAGCCGGGTCGAATATTAAAGGTCAGCACATCGGCGGTTTCACATAGCTTAAGCAAAGCCGCAAGGTCACGCGGCTTTTTCAGGTCCAAAACGATGGATCGCTTGTTGCGGTTCGCATTGATGAAAATATGCCCCATGCCAGCATGCTGCATTGGCCCCGCATGGCGCATGATGTCGCCACTGGGCGGCTCAACCTTGATAACATCTGCCCCATAGTCACCCAATATCTGCGTGGCATACGGGCCGAGAACGACCCCAGTGAGGTCTACGATACGATAGCCGCTCAGCGCGCCTTGATTAGCGCCTTGATTTATGCCGCTCACTCTGGCGCGATGCCTGCCAACTTCACCCAGCCAGACCATTTTTTGATTTCAGCATCAATAATCCGCGCCAACGCAGCGCTGTCTTGCACATCCAAATCAATACCGGCATTCGCCAGTTTTTCTTTGACTTCTGGCTTAGCCAGCACGGCACGCAAGGTGTCGCCCAGTTTCTTGGCATCGGCTGCAGGAATATTGGCGGGTGCCATCAGCGCAAACCAAGCGCTGACTTCGTATCCCTTCACCGTGTCGCCAATCGGCGGAATGTTAGGCGCTTTGCCCGCACGCACAGCCGTTGTCACACCCAAGCCACGCAAACGCCCACCGTTGATTTGCGTCATCGCGTTGCCCACATCAGCAAACGCAAACTGCAGCTGTCCACCCATCAAATCAGTCAACGCGGGTGGAATGCCTTTGTACGGCACGCCCAAAGCCTCAAACCCACCCAGCTGCGCCACCAACGCACCAGACACCAATGAACCCGATGAGCCGTGACCATAAGCCAGCTTGTTCGCCTTGGCATACGCCACAAACTCTTTCATGTCCTTCGCTGGAAACTCCGGCTTCACCATCAAAATAAATCCCGTGTTGCCAATCATGCCAATCGGCGTGAAGTCTTTCACTGGGTCGTATGGCAGTTTTTTGTACAAGCTCACATTGGCCGCTTGCGTGGTGCTCGTCGTCACCAAGAGCGTGTATGGATCAGCAGTCGCCGACTTAACAAAATCCGCCCCCGGGATGCCATTCGCCCCCGCTTTGTTGTCGACTGCTATCGGTTGTCCAAGCGCTTCACTCATGGCCTGCGCTACGATGCGACCGACGCTGTCTGTCGCACTACCCGCTGGGAAAGGCACAACGAATTTCAGCGGCTTTGATGGAAAGGTTTGCGCCTGCGTGCTGACGCCGCCCAAAGCCATTAATCCAGCGATACAGCTGGTTGCAAGTAGTTTGAAAGTGGTTTTCATGGGTGTCTCCTTTTGTTTAACTGTTTATTCTTAGTCAGATTATGACTTCATCAATGCTTCAATTTCACCCGCCTTCACCGGCACCCCCCGGCTGATCAACTCGCAGCCACCCTCGTTCACAATCGCGTCGTCCTCGATCCGGATACCGATGTTGTGGAACTGTTCGGGCACACCAGCGGCAGGTCGAACGTAGATACCGGGTTCGATGGTCAAAACCATGCCGGGGCGTAGGATACGGCTGGGGCGGTTGGTGATGAGTTCGTTGCTGAGTGGGTCGGTACGGGTAGTTGTGTTGCCCAATTCCGAAGGTTCGTTATAACCACCACAGTCATGCACATCCATGCCCAACCAGTGGCCAGTGCGGTGCATGTAGAAGGGGAAGTAGGCGCGTTTTTCGATGACATCTTGCAGACTGCCGACCTTGTTTTTGTCGAGCAGCCCCACATCCAGCATGCCTTGCGCCAAGACTTTGACGGCGGCTTCGTGGGGATCAATGAAGCGAGAGCCAGGTTTGGTGACGGCAACTGCCGCTTCTTGACTAGCCAACACAATGTCATACAGCGCACGCTGCGGGCCGGTGAACTTGCCGTTAGCGGGGAAAGTTCGGGTGATGTCGCTGGCGTAGCCGTCTAGCTCGCAACCGGCGTCTATCAACACCAAATCACCACTTTTGACGGGTGCGTCATCGGCACGGTAATGCAGCACGCAGGCATTGGCACCGGCAGCGACGATCGCGCTGTAGGCGGAGTATTGCGAGCCCTGCTGGCGGAATTCGTGCAGAAGTTCGGCGTCTAGGTGGTATTCGCGCACGTCTTTACCGTCGCGCAGCATCTGGGCGCTACGCTGCATGGCGCGGATGTGGCCTGCAGCGCTGATTTGCGCGGCACGGCGCATGGTGGCTTGCTCGGATGCGTCTTTGATCATGCGCATTTCGTCCAGCACTGCGCAGGCATCGCGCTGGGTTTCAGGGCACAACGCACCGTAGCGCACGCGGGCGCGGACTTTGGCGAGCCAGCCGTCGACTTGCGTTTCTAGCCCTGGATAAATCGCAAACGGGTAATAAACAGCAGATTTGTTTTCTAGCAATTTCGGCAACAATGCATCCAACTCCACACAAGAATACGCCGCATCAATGCCCAAAGCTGCTGGGGCGGCGGTTGGCCCGAGTCTAAAACCATCCCAAACCTCACGCTCCATGTCTTTCGGTGCGCAAAACAGCGTTGATTTGCCATCCCCAGTGATGACCAAGGTCGCATTGGGTTCTTTGAAACCTGTTAAATAATGGAAATAGCTGTCAAAACGGTACAAAAAGTCGCTATCGCGGTTTCGCGGGCGCTCGGGCGCGGTCGGGATGATGGCGATGCCATCGGCGCCTAATGAAGCAGCGAATCGGGCGCGACGAGTGGCGTAAATGGTGTTTGTAGTCATATATTTACTAGGCTTTTTTAGAATTTACGAAGTGAAATTTACTAAGTTGTAGTCATTTGGTTGATCTGCGCCAAGCGCTCAGGCGTCCCCACATCTGTCCATGTGCCAGTGTACAACTCGCCGCTCACCTTCTGTTCGGCAATGACTTTTCTGAGCAGCGGCGCTAAGGCGGCTTTGATACCGCAAGGGTTGCCTTCGGGAATATCGCAATAAGGCAATGAAAACAAGGACTTGCGGTACAGTGCGATGGTGCTGAAGGTGTATTTTTGACCACCTAGAGAAGCATTATTCAATGCCAAACCATCTGATTGAAGTCCAAAATCGCCTTTGAGATTGTGCTCTGGGTTCGGCACCAGCCAAATGTGCGCCAACTTACCACTAGCTATAAATTTATCGACGGCATCTTGTGCAAATACAAAATCAGGCGCGAAGACATCTCCAGCCAGGACCCAAAAAATATCATCATCTTCACGCTCACACAACATCGGCAACGCCCGAACGATGCCCCCCGCCGTCTCCAGTGCGCCGCCAAAGTCGCGTCCTTCGTGCGAATAGCGGATATTCACAGTGACAGAATAGTTCTTTTTTTTCTCACTTTTTGATAGCTTCTCAGGCAATAAATACGACGGCTTAGTGCTTAAATTGACCCCAAAAGGCATGAATAACTCAAATTTATCGCCAAAATGCGCAGAGACCTTCTCCCCCAACCATGCGGTGTTGACCACGAAGTCTGTAAAGTCTCCCCATGCCAACCCTTCCATAGACCACTGCATCAATGGCTTACCGCGCACTTGCAGCAACGGTTTGGGCGTATGGTCGGTCAGAGGACGCATCCGCTCGCCACGGCCTGCAGCTAGGATCAAAGTTTTAGTGGTCACTTGGCTTGATTTCACGTATTTTTGCTTTAAAAAATCTTACTAAGTTGTTGATTTGTATACGCGTAGGAGCTTACCTACAGTTTCTGTGGATAACTTTGTTGATAGTTAGTCGATAGTGCGTCTAAACCCGCATAAACAAACACATGTGACATTTTGCTCACAATTCGGGCAGAAAATTAAACCCTTATAAATCAACAGCTTACGAATGCTATTTGTTTGATAGCAAAGATTGTGACAGTTTTGACATATTTGCTGCGGGGCACCATTTTTTGTTAATAAGTCGATAAAAATATTTTGACTTTTCGGTCTCTTTGCGCTAATTGCGTGCTAATTACGACCAATACGTTGGTTGATTGAGTGCGAATGAACCGCGTCTACCAGCACTGCTACATTTTCAGGAGGTGTGAACTGACTGATTCCGTGGCCCAAGTTGAAAATATGTGTAGCACCGGTGGTCGTTTTGTCAGAGTGCGGCTGGCCAAAACTATTCAAAACCTTAGCGACTTCCG
This sequence comes from Polaromonas sp., assembly GCA_031390045.1. Taxonomy (GTDB): domain Bacteria; phylum Pseudomonadota; class Gammaproteobacteria; order Burkholderiales; family Burkholderiaceae_C; genus Aalborgiella. The sequence goes on along the minus strand of JANMTB010000184.1, from coordinate 3,424 downwards.
CTTGAATTACCGCTGGGGTGGCAAACAACACATTCGGGTCGATATTGCCTTGCAAAGCTTTGCCAGCCCCGCCGACTGCACCACCCACCATGGTGCGCGCTTTGGCCAAATTCGCCGTCCAGTCCAAGCCCAACACGTCGCAATCTAACCCGCCCATCTCGTCCAACCACAGCGCGCCACCTTTGGTAAACACGATGCGCGGGATGACGATGCCATCTGCTTTGCCGTTGTGTGTGCGTTTTAATTGAGCAAGCACGCGCTTGGTATAAGCCAAACTGAATTCTTGAAACGTGCCATCAGCCAGCACGCCTCCCCAGCTGTCAAAAATCATCACCGCTTGCGCGCCAGCGTCGATTTGGGTGTTCAGATACAACGCCACAGCGTCTGCGTTGATCGCCAGCATGCGGTGCATCAAGTCAGGTCGGCTGTACATCAGGGTTTTGACGTGACGGTAGTCGTCGGAGCCTGCCCCTTCAGCCATGTAGCAGGCCAGCGTCCACGGGCTGCCTGAAAAGCCAATCAATGGCACGCTGCCGCGTCCATCAGCCTGCGTCAGCGCCTTGCGGATGCTTGACACCGCGTCAAAGACGTAGCGCAGCTTGTCCATGTCTGGCACGGCCAGCTTGGCGACAGCGGCTTCATCGCGCACGTTGTGGGCAAACTTAGGGCCCTCGCCCAAGGCAAAACTGAGGCCTAGTCCCATCGCATCGGGAATCGTCAAAATATCGCTGAATAAAATCGCGGCATCCAGCTTGTAGCGCGCCAAGGGCTGCAAGGTCACCTCGGTGGCGTAATCAGTGTTGGTAGCCAGCCCCATAAAACTGCCCGCTTTGGCGCGGGTTTCACGATATTCGGGCAAGTAGCGACCTGCTTGGCGCATCAGCCACACGGGGGTGTGGTCAGAGGCGTGGCGCATGCAAGCCTGCAGGAAAGTGGGGTTTTGTACGTGGCTGAAATCGTGCAGCGGTGAAGTAATTGAAGTCATAACCTCATTATCTCAGGCAATTTCAAGTACTTATCAGGAATTCAGCAAGTGTTTAACGCGGCGATGCTCAATCAGCAAGCACCGGTTTTCAACCACCGCCAAGCCTGCGGCTTCTGCTTCGGCTTTAGCGCTTTCGTTGTCAATCCCCAGCTGCATCCACAGCACTTGCGCTTTGATTTGCACCGCTTCCGTGGCAATCGGTGGAATATCTTCGCTGTTACGAAAGCAATCGACCAAGTCGATTTTTTCGACCTTTGCGGCATCTAACAAGGTGGCATAGACCTTCTCGCCCAAAATCAGCTCGTTTGACGCTGCCGCCACGGGGTTGATGGGCATGATCCTGTAGCCCTGCGACTGCATGTACTCGGCCACCTCGTAACTGTCTCGGTGCACTTTGGGGGACAAACCGACCACAGCGATGGTTTTGCAGGTTTTTAGGATGTGAAGAATGTCTGATTGATTCATATTTAGAGTTTTCTGAAATTCTTTTAAATTTTTCCTAGCGCAGCACGAACATCATCCACACTGATGATTTCAGACAACACTTGTGGCGCTTTGCCGGGTGCGTAAAGTACGTAAACGGGCACACCGCTGCGGCCTAGGTCTTTCAGCGCAGCGCCGATAGCGGGGTCGCGCCGCGTCCAATCGGCGCGTAGCAATTGCACTTTTTTAGCATCGAATTCTGCCAATAACTCTGGCTTGGACAGGGTTGATTTTTTGTTGAATTGGCAAGTCACGCACCACGCGGCGGTGAAGTCAACAAACACTGGTTGCCCTTTGGCCAGGAGTTGATCGACACGACCCGGCTCCCAGTTTTGCCAACGCTCATCAGCTTGAACTGTTGCGGTCGGTACATCTACAGTCTTTATGATATATACACCTATAGCCGGCGTAATATATGCCAATACTGCTATTGAAAATATAGCAAAATAGAACTTCGCTTTACCGTGCAAGGTCAGCGCCCACAGTAACATGCACAGCATCAACAAAATCGCCAACAGCGCGCCCGCACCGTCCATACCGCTTTGCTGCCCCAGCACCCACACCAGCCAAACCACGGTGGCAAACATGGGGAAGGCCATGAACTTTCTAAACGTGTCCATCCACGCACCCGGTTTGGGCAAAGCGCGTGCCACGGCGGGAATAAAGCTGGCCGCCACGTACGGCAGCGCCATGCCCACGCCAATGGCGGCAAAAATCAACAAGGCTTCCCACGCTGGCAAACCCAGCGCAAAACCCAGCGATGCGCCCATGAACGGCGCTGTGCAGGGCGAAGCCACGGCTACAGCCAACACGCCCGACAAAAACGAATCAACGGTCGGATTCTTCGCCCGTGCAGCTGCAACGCTGGACGGCAACACGCTGCCAAACTCAAACAGCCCCGCCAAATTCATACCCAACACCGTGAACAACACCGCCAGACCAGCCACCACCAACGGGTTTTGCAGCTGAAAGCCCCACCCGAGCTGCTCGCCTGCCGCCCGCAGCGCTAAAAAGACCGCACCCAAGGCCACAAAAGACAGCACAACGCCGGCAAAGTAAGCGATGCCGCTTCTGCGGTGCGCTTTCTCATCACCGGCATGCTTCGTGAAACCCACTACTTTTAGCGCCAAGACGGGGAAAACGCAGGGCATCAGGTTCAAAATCAAACCACCCAACAGCGCACCCAGCAAGGCGGCAATCAGGGTCAAATTAACGGGTGCAGCGGTTAAATTGGCGTTTGGACTGACATTTGCCGCACCAGCCTTGTTTTCTGCCAACGCAGCAGCCAAACCCGGCGAAACTGTGGCTACAGCGGCCACTTTGGGCCACGATCCTTGCACGGCGACTTCCGTGCGCCAGGCTTGATCACCAGACTTCAACACTATCGGCATCATCGCTGGGCTTTGGCTGCGCTGGCTGGACAGCGGCAAACTCAGCCGCCATACCACGCCCTGCCACTCCTGCTTGCCAGGAGCGCTGTTTTCAATGACTTCGGCCGTTTCAGGGTAAAAATCCAGCGTTTTTCCACGTAACTCGACTGGCAAACCTTGCAATTCAAACTTCAGCTCATTGCCATCAATCAACGCTCGGCTGGCTGGAACGCTGCCGCCTACATCACCGACCAATGGCTTGGGTTGCGCTTTCCATGCCGCTTCAAAGGCTGCGGTATGAATAGCTGTTGAGCCTTTGGTTGGAATACTTAGCGCAAACTCGCCCTCTTCTGGAATGCATTCTTCTTTGCAAATCAGCCACTGTGCTTTGAGCTTGATGTCTAAATTGCTGTTGAGCAGCGACGGCTTGAAAGCTGGCGTGATGGTGAGCGGCACTGCCAGTAAAACCGTGCCTTCGTAGCCAAAATTCGTCAAAGTACCGATTTTTAGTTTTTTCGGCGCGGGCCAAGCGATGTCGCCCGCCATCACGCCCACGGGCAGCGTCCATGTCAGCTGCGTGGGCAGC